>CAZIDQ010000258.1:0-3336 GCA_964538015.1 uncultured Marinosulfonomonas sp. | reverse complement strand
TATCGACGGCAAAAGACATCACCTCGAACACCCCGCCATCGGCTACGGCTTTGGGAGAAGCACCGCGCATCATACCACCCATCATGCCACCGCCCATCATGCCCATATTGGTGTCGGGGGCCGATAGCAGGCGGGTGGCACCGGCGCTGAAATCCACCACGATCTCGGCCCGCTCGGCCGGGGCCAGTGTCAGGGTGTTCATGGCAACAGGCATTGGCAACAGCCCGCCATCACTGGCCACCTGATGAAACCTGCGCCCATCTTCAAACCCGAAATGATAAATCCGCGCGTTTGACCCGTTCAGAATCCGCAAACGCACCATTCCGGCAGGCACGCTGGCCCGTGGCCGGATCGCGCCATTCACCAGAATTTCACTGCCGCGATAGCCCATCATCCGCGTTGGGCCTTGCGGCGCATAGAGCATCTGCCCGCCACGATCGAAAACCCGGTCCTGCACCACCAGCGGAATATCATCCACGCCATAGGTCTGCGGCAACCCGCTGTCGGCGGCATTCGGGTCATCAATAATCAGCATCCCCGCCAACCCGTAATAAACCTGAATACCGGTGCGTTGATGGATATGCGAGTGATACCAAAGGGTTGCAGCGGGTTGATCAATGTCCAAAGCGGCCTTCAGCACTTCGTTTGGCGCAATCGGGCTGTGCGGGCCACCATCCTGCCGCCCATCGATGTGCATCCCGTGCCAATGCACCGACACGGCCTCTTTAATCTTGTTGCCAAGGTTCAACTGCGCCGTTTCCCCGCGATTCATACGGATCACAGGGCCAAGAAACCCCTGCCCGTATCCCACCGTAACACTTTTTGCCCCCTCCATAATCGAGGTGCGGGCCGCCATCGCGTCCAGTGTGGGGGCACCACCCCCGCCGCGTAAATCCAGAACATCGGGGATTGGCAACTCCCGCCCGCCAGTGGCCGCAATGGCGCGCCCAATCAGGGCCGGAGTGGCAACAGCCGCCGAGGCTGTGCCGATAAACTGTCGTCTGGAAATGCGCATGGATATCCCTTTCGCTAACCGCAAGCCACCGGCCCGCATTCCGTATATAACGGATGAAGTGGGATTTTCCGTCGCTGAATGCTCACATTTTCGTCAGCGCTGTTTTCTTATAAAGAAAACAGTCCGAAATCTTTGCAAGATTTCGCGACCGCCACATCATCAGCGCAGATAAAACCGCGCCAGCATGCCGTAATGATCCGACCCCAGTTGCGGACGCCGCCATGTTTCGGCGGGGCGGGAATTGCCGTTCACCAACACATGATCAATCGGCAGCGTATACAGCCCATCAAACAGCGGGAACGTGTATTTCGGCGCCCCGATCCGGCGGGTTCCGGTGGCGGCGGTGATGACGCGCACCGTATGCGACCAAGGCACCATATTGAAATCGCCCCCCAGCACCACCGGTGCGTCCAGCGCCTGCAATGCGGTTTTCAGACGTCGCACCTGTGCCGCCTGCCCTTGCGGAAACGGCCAATGCAAATGCAGCGCCACCACCCAGACCGGCCCGTCCGGCGTTTCCACCTGCATCGCCACCATGCCCTGCCCCTGCAGACAAACGTCGCTACCCGCCACCTTGGGCCAACGCGAAGCCACAGCCACCCCGCCAACATTGGCAAACGGGCAAAAAGCCTGTGCAGGGTAGTCCGGTTTTAGAGCAACCAGCAGGGCAAGGTTTTCCCGATCCACCTCCTCGAGTGTCACAAAATCCGGTGCTTGCTGCAAAATGTCTGCAGCCAGCGGGCCCGTATCCCGCATCCGGAACGACATGTTCTTTTGATAAAGCGCATAGGGCGTGTCCAGCGCCGCCGAATACTCGAACCTTGGCATCAGCACCGTATAGGCCGACCAAAGCACCACGCCTGCCCCGAACACGGCCAATATCCAGCGCCGTTGCAGCACCAGCACCAATGCCGCCACGGCCCCGACAATGGCCAAAACGCCGCGAAACACCGCCAGTGAATCCCCCAACGGGTGCAACGCGCCAAAATGGCTGACCCCCAGAACAAACAGGCAAATCAGGGCAAGAAGACGCAAGAACATACAGGGCTTTCGTTAAATCGCTGGAAACCTGTACTTAGGCAGCCCTGCGCTGGTGGTCAACGCCCTCACGTTCTGTGCGAAAAACATCACTGTGGCGTGACCCGCTGACACATCCCTTGCACATCCGCCCGCACCGCCCCATCCTTGAGATAAGCAATTCATGACCAAGGGACATTCCCCATGCAAACCGAAAAGATCACCTTCACCGGCCACAACGGGCATACGCTTGCGGCCCGTCTGGACATGCCGAAGGGGCCGCATCTGGGCACAGCCCTTTTTGCCCATTGTTTCACCTGCTCAAAAGACATCCCCGCCGCACGCCGCATCGCCGGACGGCTGGCCGCGATGGGGATTGCCGTGCTCAGATTCGATTTCACCGGTCTGGGCCACTCCGAGGGCGAGTTCGAGAACACCTCGTTTTCCTCGAACGTTGATGATCTGGTGCTGGCCGCCGAATATCTGGCCACGCGCGATATGCCTGCGGGGTTGTTGATCGGCCACTCGCTGGGCGGGGCGGCAGTGCTAAAGGCCGCCAGCCGGATCGACAGCGTAAAGGCCGTTGTCACCATCGGCGCGCCCTTTGATCCCGAACATGTCACCCATAATTTCAAAGACGCCATTTCCGAGATTTGCAAGGACGGCATGGCCGATGTCTGCCTAGGTGGCCGCCCCTTCAAAATCGCCCGCCAATTCATCGAGGACATTTCAAAATCAGAACTGGCGCCGGCCATCGCCAACCTGAAACGCGCCCTGCTGGTGCTGCACGCCCCGCGCGACACTGTGGTCAGCATTGATAACGCCGCCGAAATATTCATGGCCGCAAAACACCCCAAAAGTTTTGTGACTTTGGACGAGGCCGACCACCTGATCACCCGCGCAACAGATGCCGAATACGCCGCCGGTGTGATCGCCGCATGGGCCAGCCGCTATCTGGACCTGACACCCCCCGCCCCGCCCATCGGCGCCCCCGAAGGCGTGGTGCGCGTGCGCGAGGCCGATCCGGATGGCTATTTGCAAGACATCACCTCCGGCCCCTACCACCACGCGTTGTCGGACGAACCGATCGCCTATGGCGGCACCAACCGCGGCATGTCGCCTTACGGATTTTTAGCCTCTGGTCTGGGGGCCTGCACCTCGATGACAATCCGCATGTATGCGCGCCGCAAGAAATGGCCGCTAGAGCGCGTCTGGGTCGATATCACCCACGACAAGGTGCACGCACAGGACGCCGAAGCGGGGCAAAAGGCGCAAAAGATCGACTGTTTCAAACGGGAAATCCA
>CAZIDQ010000257.1:0-3344 GCA_964538015.1 uncultured Marinosulfonomonas sp. | reverse complement strand
GGGCCGGATCACGCACCGGTATTCACCATCGAGGCGCGGCTGGAAAACGGGCAATCCGAATCCGCCACGGCAAATTCAAAACGACAGGCCGAACAGGCTGCGGCCAAGGTGTTATTGGCCCGATTGGAAGGTACAACATGACCGAAACACGCGCGGGCTTTGTGGCCCTGATTGGCGAACCGAACGCCGGTAAATCGACGCTGCTAAACCGGATGGTGGGGGCCAAGGTGTCCATCGTGACGCATAAGGTGCAAACCACCCGCGCCCGTATTCGCGGCGTGGCGATAGAGGGAGACACTCAGTTGGTTTTCGTCGACACCCCCGGCCTGTTCGCCCCACGCCGCCGTCTGGACCGCGCCATGGTCGCCGCCGCTTGGAGCGGTGCTGCGGATGCCGACATCGTGGTGCTGCTGATCGAGGCGCACCGTGGCATAACCGCCGGGGTCAAGGTTATTCTGGACGCGCTGAACGAACGCGCCGGTGGCCGCCCCGTGGCGTTGGCCATCAACAAGATCGACAAGGTAAAGGCCGACAAATTGCTGGCACTGGCCAAGGAATTGAACGATCTGCATGATTTCACCGAAACATTTATGATTTCCGCCGAAAAGGGTCACGGCGTGGATACGCTGCGCAAATGGCTGGCGTTGGAATTACCCAAGGGTCCGTGGCTGTACCCCGAAGACCAGATTGCCGATCTGCCCCTGCGGATGATCGCCGCCGAAATGACCCGCGAAAAGTTGACGTTGCGCCTGCATCAGGAATTACCCTACCAGCTGACGGTCGAAACCGAAAACTGGGAGGATCGCAAGGATGGCTCGGTCAAGATTGATCAGCTGATCTATGTGATGCGCGACGGCCACAAGGGGATTTTGCTGGGCCACAAGGGCGAAACCATCAAGGCCGTGGGCAAGGCGTCGCGCGAGGAGCTGGAAGAGTTTCTGGGCCGCAAGGTACATCTGTTCCTGCAAGTCAAAGTGCGCCCCAACTGGCTGAACGAGGCCGAGCGGTATTCGGAAATGGGGCTGAACTTCAAGGATGGCAATACGTGACGCGGCTGACCACGGAATTCTGGGTTCAAGCCTATTTGCAGCGGTTGAATCTGGCCAATATCCCCGCGTTTGTCACCCAAAAGGGCGACCTGACAGCGGGGGCTGTGATGGTCAAGCTGAACACACTAGACGGCAACGCGCAGGCTTTTGAACGCTCTTTCGATCTGGAAAAAGGTCAACGGGCATGGGTCGGCATGGCCACCGGTTGCGAGGCCGAGGTGGATATGTCGATCCAGCGGCAAAAATCGTTCGATCCCGACCTGTGGGTGATCGAGGTCGAGGACAAACAGGGCCGTCACCTGCTGGACGAACCGGGGCTGGCGTAATACGATCCCCCTATGGAATGGCGTGACCAAGGGGTTTTGCTGGCGGTGCGCAAGCACGGCGAAAACTCGGCTATCATCGAAGTATTCACCGCCGAACACGGGCGGCACGCGGGCGTTGTGCGCGGGGCATCCTCGCGCAAAATGACACCTGTGTTGCAACCCGGTGCGCAACTGGACGTCACATGGCGCGCGCGACTTGCCGACCATCTGGGCAGTTACACTGTGGAACCCCTGCGCAGCCGCGCGGCGGCGGTGATGGCGGACCGGCTGACACTTTCGGCGCTGAATTCGATCTGCGCCTTGCTGGCTTTCGCCCTGCCCGAACGCGAGGCGCATGACGCGCTTTATCAACGCTCGGTCATCCTGTTCGACCTGCTGGGCAATACCGAAGGTTGGCCGCTGGCGTACCTGCGTTGGGAACTGGCCCTGCTCGAAGATTTGGGCTTTGGCCTTGATCTGCGCCGTTGCGCGGTGAATGGCAGCCGCGATGATCTGGCCTATGTTTCCCCCAAATCCGGCCGCGCGGTCAGTACCGAAGGGGCTGGCGAATGGGCGGATCGCCTGTTGCCCCTGCCGCTGTGCCTGCTGGGCCAAGGTCCGGCGCCGGATAGTGAAATCATTGACGGCCTGCGCCTGACAGGGCATTTTCTAACCCACTGGCTGGCCCACTCGCTGGGCAACAATCCTCTGCCCGTCGCACGGCAACGGTTTGTGGATGTCTATGTGCGGCATACCTAAGGCCATCTTCTTTTTCGCCCAAATATCCCCGCCGGAGGCATCCGAGCGCCCGCAGGGTGCGAGATATAAAGCGCCGCGTAAGCGGCTCCGTTAAGGTGCGGACCTGAACACCATTTCGCGGCCTGTGTCATTGGACAGGATCAACGTATCCCCCAAGGTGTCAACCAACGTCATTTCCCCAAGCGCCTGAAAGAACTGCTGTTCTGTCACCAGATCATCGCAAGCCATTTTGGTAGACATTACCGGTCCTGCCTCAAACCATGGACGCGGGGCGGATTGGGTGGCGGAATAACGATTGCAGGGCGCTTGACCCGCGATCCGGCCCTTTGAAGGAAAAGTGATGGTCGCACGGGTGGGAAAGGGTTTTTCGTCCAGTTCAACCAACACCCATTCGGCCCGCTGGTCCACATAGCCGGATATGGTTTCATCATATTTACACCCCGTAAGGGTGAACATCAGCAGGGCAATCAAGATACGCATCACAGGTCTTTCAGGGTTACGGGTATCCGGCGATGATATACACTGGGCAACAGATGTAAAATCACAAGAAAGCCAACAACATGCCCGCCACCCCTTTGTTGCTGATCCCCGGTCTGGCCTGCACCGATACCCTGTTCGCCGCACAAATCCCCCCTCTTTCGCAGGATCGCCAAGTGATTATCGGCGACCACATGCAGCATGACAGTATGGCCGATATAGCCGCGCATATTCTGGCAAGTGCACCCGAGAGGTTTGCCCTCGCCGGTCTGTCAATGGGCGGCTACTTGTGCTTTGAAATCATGCGCCAAGCGCCCGAACGGGTGGAACGGCTGGCGCTGCTTGATACTTCGGCCCGCGCCGATACGCCCGAAAAAACAGCACTTCGGCGCGAGGCGCTGGAACTGGCGGCGGCGGGGAAATTCATGGCTGTGTGCCATGCCACGCTGGACCTTAGCATCGCCAAATCGCGCCACGACGATACAACACTGAAACAGGCGATCATTGATATGGCGCTGGAAACGGGACCTGACGTCTGGGCGCAACAAATCCGCGCCATCATAGGGCGCGCGAATTCGGTGCCGATGCTGGGGAATATCACCTGTCCAACGCTGGTCGTGGTCGGGGACAAAGATCAACTGACCCCGCCCGAACTGGCCCGTGAAATGGCCGCCGGAATTCCCGATGCGCAGCTAGAGGTGATCAGGGATTGCGGCCATATGTCGACCATGGAAAAGCCCGATCGACTGACCGG
>CAZIDQ010000256.1:0-3350 GCA_964538015.1 uncultured Marinosulfonomonas sp. | reverse complement strand
TTCTTCTTTTCCTAAATACCTGCGCCGCAGGCATCCGTGCGCCCCGACAGGGGCGCGCGGGGTGATGCGCGCTAGCGCAGCACAACCCCTTTCCAAAGCCGAATCCAGCAGATAGGTATTGCCACAAAACACCCACATTGAACCGGAGCCATCCCCATGTCCGAAACCCTCGCCACCGCCCTTCTGCACGCCCTGAAATCCCGTGGCGCCAAGAACATTTTTGGCATCCCCGGCGATTTCGTGCTGCCGTTTTTCCGCGTGATCGAGGACAGCAATATCCTGCCGTGGTACACCCTGTCCCACGAACCCGGCGTGGGCTATGCCGCCGATGCCTCGGCGCGGATCAGCTCCACCCTTGGTGTGGCCGTCATCACCTATGGCGCAGGCGCGCTGAACATGGTGAACGCCGTGGCGCAGGCCTATGCTGAAAAATCACCACTGGTGGTGATTTCCGGCGGGCCGGGCAAGGGCGAAGGCGAAATGGGCCTTGGGCTGCACCATCAGGTGAAAACCCTGAATTCACAGCTGGAAATCTACAAGGAACTGACCTGCGATCAGACCGTGCTGAACAATCCGGCCACCGCCCCTGCCGAAATCGCCCGCGTGCTGGACAGCGCCCAGAAACATTCGCGCCCCGTCTATATCGAAATCCCGCGTGATCTGGTGGATGCGCCTTGCGGCCCTGTCCCCGCCTTCACCCCCGACATCCCCGACATGGACGCCGCCCGCGCCTGTGCCGTCGAAATCATCACCCGCCTGAAATCTGCCAAATCCCCCGCCATTCTGATCGGCGTTGAATCGCGGCGCTACGGGCTTGAGGACAAGATCGGCAAGCTGTGCAAAACCCTCGGCATTCCCGTCGCCACCAGCTTCATGGGCCGCGGGCTGTTTGCCGATCAGGATCTGCCGCTGCTGGGCACCTATCTGGGCACCGCAGGCGACAAACACATCGCCCAAAACGTCGAGGGCGCAGATGCCCTGTTGATGCTGGGTGTGATCACCAGCGACACCAACTTTGGCGTATCAGGCAAAAACATCGACATGCGCGGGGCGATTTCCGCCTTTGATAACGCCGTGAATTTTGCCCACTACCGCTATCCCGACATCACGCTGGAAACCCTGATCGACGCGATGACAGAAATTGCCAAGCCCATAGGCAACGCCACCGGCAACCATAAACCGGCCTATTCCCGCGGCCTGCCCGATGATGACACGCCGCTATCGCCCTCGCATATAGCCACCGCCGTAAATGATCTGTTCGCCACGCGCGGGCGGATGCCGATTGCGTCCGACATGGGCGACTGTTTCTTTACCGGTCTAGAGATCGAGAACACCCAGTTCGCCGGTCCCGGTTATTACGCCTCAATGGGGCCGGGGGTGCCTGCGGGCATGGCAATTGCCGCCTCGGGCAAACGTCCGATCGTGCTGGTCGGTGATGGCGCCTTTCAGATGACCGGTTGGGAATTGGGCAATTGTCGCAAATACGGCTGGGCGCCGATTGTGATCCTGTTCAACAACAAAAGCTGGGAAATGCTGCGCACCTTCCAGCCCGGCCCCAGCTATCATGATCTGGACGATTGGCATTACGCCGAAATCGCCCCGCAACTGGGCGGCAAAGGCGTGCGGGTGCAGACTTGTGCAGAATTGAAACAGGCGCTGAATGCGGCCTATGCAGACGACAGCTGTTTTCAGTTAGTCGAGGTAATGCTGGAACGCGGGGATGTATCAGCAACGCTGGCAGGGTTTGTCAAAGCGGTGAAAAAGCTGACCGCACTAAAGGACGAATAAAGGACAGGTGATGGTGGGGCGCGCCTCCACCTTCTGGACATTCGGGTGCTTTTCCTCTTGACGAAGGCCCTCTAAAAATTCCACCTTCCGCGTGCAACCAATTGGGCGCTGAGCGCGGCACGCATTATGCGGCAACCGCGGCGCTGGCCCCTTTTGTGTTTCCGGTTGCCGCAAAATATCAGGGGTCATTTCTTAGGAGAGCCCTTGATGAAAACCATCATCGAACCATTCCGTATCAAAGCTGTTGAACCCATCCGCATGACCACCCGCGAGGAGCGGCGGGAGAAACTGGCGGCAGCCAACCATAATGTTTTCACCCTTGCATCAGACGATGTGCTGATTGATCTGCTGACCGACAGCGGCACCGGCGCAATGAGTAGCGAGCAATGGGCCGCCATCATGCGCGGCGACGAAAGCTATGCCGGATCCCCCTCGTTTGAACGCTTTCAGGATGCCATCCGCAACCTGATGCCGTTTGACCACATCATCCCCACCCATCAGGGCCGCGCCGCCGAAGCGATCCTGTTTTCCATCCTTGGCGGGCCGGGCAAGAATTTTCCCTCGAACACCCATTTCGACACCACCCGTGGCAATATCGAAGCCGGTGGCGCGCGCGGCCATGACCTGCTGATTGACGAGGGCAAAGACCCCGCCAACCTGCATCCGTTCAAGGGCAATATGGACCTTGAGAAACTGGAAAACTATCTGCAGGAACATGGCGACAGCGTGCCTTGCGTGATGCTGACCATCACCAATAATGCCGGTGGTGGCCAACCCGTCAGCCTTGAGAACATCCACGCAGTGGCCAAAATCGCCCACGCGCATGGCCGCCCCTTTATCATTGACGGCTGCCGCTTTGCCGAAAATGCGTGGTTCATCAAACAGCGCGAAGAAGGGCAGCAGGACCGCTCTATCCCCGACATCGTGCGCGATTGTTTTTCCGTGGCCGACGGCATGACCATGAGCGCCAAAAAGGACGCCTTTGCCAATATCGGCGGCTGGCTGGCGCTGAACGATCCCGAACTGGCCGAGCTGGCCCGCGCCCGCCTGATCCAGACCGAGGGCTTTCCAACCTACGGCGGTCTTGCCGGTCGTGATCTCGACGCCATCGCGCAGGGTCTGACGGAAATTGTGGACGAGGATTACCTGCGCTACCGCATCCGCACCAATGAATATATTATCGAACGGCTGGATGCCTTGGGCGTCCCCGTGGTCAAACCGGCAGGCGGGCACGCGGTGTTCATTGACGCCAAAGCCTGGCTGCCCCACATCCCGCCGCTGGAATATCCGGGCTATTCGGTGGCTGCGGCACTGTATGAAATCGGCGGGATACGCTGTGCTGAAATCGGCTCGGTGATGTTTGGCCGCCAACCGGATGGTAGCGAAAAACCGGCAATGATGGAACTGGTCCGCATGGCCATCCCGCGGCGCACCTATACGCAATCGCACGCGGATTACATCATCGAATGTTTTGCCGAACTGGCGGCGAAAAAGGACAGCCTGCGCGGCTATCGCATCACATGGGAGCCAAAAATGATGCGGCATTTTACGTGTAAGTTTGA
>CAZIDQ010000255.1:0-3387 GCA_964538015.1 uncultured Marinosulfonomonas sp. | reverse complement strand
ATCAGCGCCTATAATGAAGATTACCACATCCTGCAAACCACCAAGGAAGAGCACATCATGCGCCCGATCCGCAATCATCTGATTGCCGCCGGTGTGCCCGTGGAAGGCTCCAAAGGCGAGGCCGAGGCGGGGCAGGAAGAATTGAACATCAAATACGGCGCGCCGCTGGATTGCGCCGACCACCACACGATTGCAAAACATGCGATCAAGGAAATTGCTTGGGGTGCAGGCCACGCCGTGACGTTCCTGCCCAAATGGCACCACGAAAAGGTCGGCTCCTCCTCGCACGTCCATCAATCCCTGTGGAAAGACGGCACATCGCTGTTTTATGACGCGGACAAACCGCACGGCATGTCCGACCTGATGCGCAGCTATATCGCTGGCATGATCAAATATGCCCCCGACTACACCTATTTCATGGCCCCCTATATCAACAGCTACAAGCGCTTCCAAAAGGGCACATTCGCCCCCACCGGCACCGCGTGGTCTGTTGATAACCGCACCGCAGGGTTCCGCCTGTGCGGCGAAGGCACCAAGGCCGTGCGGGTAGAATGCCGCATTGGCGGCTCGGATATGAACCCCTATCTGGCAATGGCCGCCCAACTGGCCGCTGGTCTGAAGGGGGTCGAGGAAGGTCTGGAACTGGGCGCGCCCCTGTCCGGCGACGCCTATGCCGCCAAGAATGTTGACCATATCCCCGCCAATCTGCGCGACGCAGGCGAGGCACTGAGCGCCTCGAAAATGCTGCGCAAGGCACTGGGGGACGATGTGGTTGACCACTACACCCGCGCTGCTAAATGGGAGCAGGAAGAATTTGACAAAGTTGTCACCGACTATGAAATCGCCCGTGGATTTGAAAGAGCCTAAACCATGACACAAACACTGAAATGTATCTCGCCGATTGATGGATCGGTTTTTGTCGAACGCCCGCTGCTAAGCATGGAGCAGGCCAATGAGGCCGTCGCCCGCGCCAAAGCCGCGCAAAAGGAATGGGCCGCACGCCCGTTGCAGGACCGCATTGATCTGGTGATGGCCGGTGTGGCCAAAGTCGGGGAAATGAACGATGTGATCGTGCCCGAACTGGCCAAACAGATGGGCCGCCCGGTGCGCTATGGCGGCGAATTTTCCGGCTTTAACGAACGCGCCAGCTATATGGCGTCGATCGCCAAAGAGGCCCTCGCGCCGCTGAATGTCGAAGAAACCGACGACTTCAAACGCTATATCGCGCGGGAACCTTACGGTCTGGTGCTGGTGGTTGCGCCGTGGAACTACCCCTTCATGACCGCAATCAACACCGTGGCCCCTGCCCTGATTTCCGGCAACGCCGTGCTGCTAAAACACGCCAGCCAAACCCCGCTTGTGGGCGAACGCATGGCCGAGGCATTCCATGCTGTCGGCATCCCCGAAGATGTGTTCCAGAACGTATTTCTGGGCCACGACACCACGTCGGCCCTGATTGCCGGCAAGAATTTCGGCTTTGTCAATTTCACCGGCTCGGTCGGGGGCGGTGTGGCGATGGAAATGGCCGCCGCAGGCACATTCACCGGCATTGGTCTGGAACTGGGCGGCAAGGATCCGGGCTATGTGATGGAAGACGCCAATCTGGACGCCGCCGTTGAAACGCTGATTGATGGTGCGATGTTCAATTCCGGCCAATGCTGCTGCGGGATCGAGCGGATTTACGTGGTCGAGAGCCTGTTTGACGCGTTCGTCAAAAAGGCGGTCGAGATTGTGAATGGCTACAAGCTGGGCAATCCGCTGGAAGAAGAAACCACCCTTGGGCCGATGGCGCATGTGCGTTTTGCGCAAGAGGTCCGCGACCAGACCACCGAGGCCATTGCCGCCGGTGCCAAACCGCTGATTGATCCTGCCAATTTCCCCGAAGATGACGGCGGCGCCTATCTGATGCCGCAGATTCTGGTGAATGTGGATCATTCCATGCGGGTGATGCGCGACGAAAGCTTTGGCCCTGTGGTCGGCATCATGCCGGTCAAGGACGACGCCGAGGCCGTGGCCCTGATGAACGACAGTGAATTCGGTCTGACGGCATCGCTGTGGACCAACGATGTTGATCGCGCCGAAGCCATCGGCCATCAACTGGAAACCGGCACCGTGTTCATGAACCGCGCCGATTATGTCGATCCGGGCCTGTGCTGGACCGGCTGCAAAAACACCGGACGTGGCGGTGGCCTGTCGATCATCGGCTACCACAACCTGACACGCCCTAAATCCTATCATCTGAAGAAGGCCCTTTGATATGAAACTTACTGGAAACTGGTCCTACCCCACCAACATTCGTTTCGGCGCTGGCCGGATTGCCGAAATCGCCGATGCCTGCCAGCAGGCCGGAATCGGCAACCCGCTGCTGGTCACCGACAAGGGGCTGGCGTCGCTGGACATCACAACCTACACGCTGGATTTGATGGAGGCCGCGGGCCTTGGCCGCGCCATGTTCTCGGGTGTGGATGCGAATCCGACCGAAAAGAACCTTGATGAAGGCATCATCGCCTTTCGCTCGGGTGGCCATGATGGCGTGATCGCTTTTGGCGGTGGCTCGGCGCTGGATCTGGGGAAAATGGTTGCCTTTCAGGCCGGTCAAACCCGCCCGATCTGGGACTTTGAGGATGTGGGCGACTGGTGGACCCGCGCCAACCCCGATGTAATTGCCCCGATCATTGCCGTGCCGACAACGGCGGGCACAGGATCAGAAGTGGGCCGTGCCTCGGTGATCACCGACAGCGTGACGCATGTGAAAAAGATCATCTTCCACCCCAAGGTTCTGCCATCCATCGTGATTTGCGATCCCGAACTGACCGTTGGCATGCCACAATTCTTTACTGCCGGCACCGGACTGGATGCGTTCGCCCATTGTGTCGAGGCATATTCCAGCCCGCATTACCACCCGATGTCACAGGGTATCGCGCTGGAAGGAATGCGTCTGGTTAAGGAATACCTGCCGCGCGCCTATGCCGATGGCACCGATATCGAGGCCCGCGCCAACATGATGTCCGCCGCCGCAATGGGGGCGACCGCGTTCCAGAAAGGTCTGGGTGCCATCCACGCGCTTAGCCATCCGATTGGCGCGGTTTACAACACCCACCACGGCACCACCAACGCGGTTTGCATGCCCGAGGTTCTGAAAATGAACGCGCCGGTGATAGCGGATCGGTTTGGTGCGGTTGCGGCCTATCTGGGTATTGATGGCGGATTTGCTGGTTTTCAGGACTTCGTGCAGGAATTCAACGACTCGTTCAAAATTCCGCACAAACTCTCGGAAATGGGCGTTGGCAATGATCGCATAGACGAGCTGACCCAGATGGCGTTGAAAGACCCCAGCACCGGCGGCAACCCTGTTGAAATGACAACCGAGAACACCAAAGCGCTGTT
>CAZIDQ010000254.1:0-3391 GCA_964538015.1 uncultured Marinosulfonomonas sp. | reverse complement strand
ATTAAAATGCCTTGAACGTCAGCGTTGTCAGCGACCGTTTGATCCCTTTGATATCCAGCAGATTGTCGGAAAGGAATTTGCCGATGTCCTGATCCTTGGGGATGTACAGCTTTAGCAGTAAATCAAAATCGCCACTGGTCGAATACAGCTCGGAATGGATTTCGCGGGCAATGATTTTCTGCGCAACCTTGTAGGTCTTGCCGGGGCGACAGCGAAGCTGGACGAATACACAGGTTGTCATGATTTTCTCCGTATTTCTGGTTCGCCGCAAGGTTGGCATGAAAACCGCACCCGCCACAAGAACCATCGCGCAATGCTTGGCATCCCCCCCCGCCCCGCCTATAGAGGCGCGAACACTTTGTTTGGAGGCGACAATGCGCACAGCCAAAATCACCCGCAAAACCGCGGAAACCGACATTTCGGTGGAAATCAATCTGGATGGCACCGGCCAATACAGCAATGAAACCGGTGTTGGCTTCTTTGACCACATGCTGGACCAGTTGTCACGCCATTCACTGGTGGATATGACCGTGCGCGCCAAGGGCGATCTGCACATTGATGATCACCACACTGTCGAAGACGTGGGCATCGCGCTGGGGCAGGCGTTGGTTGCTGCTGTGGGCGATAAAAAGGGCATCCGGCGCTATGGCGAATGTCACTTGCCGATGGATGACGCACAGGTGCGCTGTGCGCTGGATCTATCCGCGCGTCCGTTTCTGGTGTGGAATGTCGACATGCCCACCGCCAAAATCGGCAGTTTTGACTCCGAACTGGTGCGCGAGTTTTTTCAGGCGATGGCGACACACGGCGGCATCACCCTGCATATTGATATGATCCACGGCTTCAACAGCCACCACATCGCCGAGGCGGCATTCAAGGCGGTCGCGCGGGCGTTGCGCATCGCGCTGGAAACCGACCCGCGCAAGGCCGATGCGGTGCCCTCGACCAAAGGGATGCTGTAGGTGCTGACGGTTCTGATTGATTACGAAAGCGGCAATCTGCACTCGGCCGAAAAGGCATTTCAGCGGATGGCGGGCGAGGTTGATGCGGGCGAGGTGATTGTCACCTCGAACCCCGACGACGTGCTGCGCGCCGATCGCATCGTGCTGCCCGGTGACGGCGCCTTTCCGGCCTGCAAAAAGGCCCTGTTCGACCATTCCGGCCTGTTCGAGGCCACCCGCGAAATGGTGATCGACAAGGGCCGCCCGTTTCTGGGCATTTGCGTCGGCATGCAGATGATGGCCACATGGGGGCGCGAATACGAGGATACCGAAGGGTTTGACTGGATCGGCGGCGAGATTGTGAAGATTACGCCATCAGACCCCGCGCTGAAGGTGCCGCATATGGGCTGGAACGATCTGGTGATCGACAATCCGCATCCGGCGCTGGCGGGTGTCACCACCGGCGATCATGCCTATTTCGTGCACAGCTATAAATATGTGGTGGATGATCCGGCGCAACGGCTGGCGCATGTGGAGTACGGCAATGACGTCACCGCCATTATCGGGCGCGACAACATGCTGGGGATGCAGTTCCACCCCGAGAAAAGCCAAAGCGCGGGGCTTCGGCTGATCTCGAATTTTTTAACGTGGAATCCTTAAGGCTACTTGATCCGAACCCAGGTGCCACCGCTGCGGCAAATCCCGAAAACACAGCCCTTGATGGCCAGCTTGTTGCCCGTCATAGTCATTTTTGAACTATAGGTTTTATCACGGTCCGGCGCCCAAACTTTGCCGCTGTCGTAATAGCCGTCGCCTTCGGGCACCATGTTCCAGATGATCCGTTTGCCGATGTTGTCGGACGCAAGCGGCGCACCACTGCTGTCAAAGGATTTGATCAGAACACCGCAAACCTTGGCCCCGCACATCGAAATCTTGATGTGGCCAAAATTGCCGTTGTCGTCTTTGGCGGTTTTCCAGATGCCTTCGACCGGATCGGCAAAAGCGGGGGCCGCCAGTGCGATTACAAATGCGGAAATCAGTCCCAGTTTTTTCATTTTATATCCTCCCTTGGGTCATAACCTTCATCCTGCGCAGGTCTTGCGCTTATGGCAAGTCTTACCTTGGGTCGCCCCAAGGCTTTGCATTTCCGCCCGCTTCATGCAAAACAGCGCCTGAAACATCTGAAAAGCAAGGTTTGAGTCCATGATCCTTTACCCCGCGATTGACCTGAAAGACGGAAACTGTGTGCGCCTGATCCGTGGCGACATGGAGCAATCCACCGTATTCAACAACAGCCCCGATGCTCAGGCCCGTGCCTTTCAGGATGCCGGCTGCGAATGGCTGCATCTGGTCGATCTGAACGGCGCGTTTGCGGGCGAACCCGTAAACGGCGCGGCGGTTCAGGCCATCCTTGACGCTACCGATGTCCCTGCCCAACTTGGCGGCGGCATCCGCGATATGGCGACGATTGAAATGTGGGTGGAAAAGGGGATTGCGCGGGTAATCCTTGGCACCGTGGCGGTGGAAAACCCCGATCTGGTGCGCCAAGCCGCCAAGGCGTTTCCCGGCAAGGTGGCCGTGGGGATCGACGCCCGCGACGGGCGCGTGGCCACCAAGGGCTGGGCCGAAGAAACCGACGTGATGGTCACCGATCTGGCGCGATCCTTCGAGGACGCAGGCGTGGCCGCGATCATCTACACCGACATCAACCGCGATGGCGCGATGCAGGGGCCGAACGTGACCGCCACCGCGGCGCTGGCCAATGCGGTGGATATTCCGGTGATTGCCTCGGGCGGCGTCAGCTCGATGGCCGATCTTGAGGCTCTGCGCGATTGTGGTGCGCCGCTGAACGGGGCGATTTCAGGACGGGCGCTCTATGACGGGGCGATTGATCTGGGGGCGGCACTGGCGTTGTTACGGGGGTAAACGCTGCCCCGCACCCGATGCGGGGCCTCTTTGCATATCACGCACACCCGTCAAACAGGAGCAGACCAATAGGCAGCTTAACCTCCCTCACCACCCTGTTCCTACTGGCCTTTTCGGCCGCCACTCTGCTGCCCGGCGGCTCCGAAGCTGCGCTGGTGGCGATGGCCGCCTTGTCCGAGCACTCCACCCTGACGCTGCTGCTGGTGGCCAGTGTGGGCAATATCCTTGGGTCGGTGTTGAACTACGGCTTGGGCCGCCTTGCCCTGCATTATCAGGACCGCAGATGGTTCCCCGCCACCCCCGCCTCCCTGAACAAGGCACGGGGCTGGTTCACACATTGGGGGCAATGGGCCGTACTGCTGGCGTGGGTGCCGATCATCGGTGATCCGATCACCGTGGCGGCAGGCGTGATGCGGATGAACTTTGCATTGTTCCTGCTGCTGGTCACGATCTCGAAAACCCTTCGCTATATGGTGGTGCTGGGGGTGGTCGGAGTGTTTTTCTAGCTTCGCCTTGACCCGTCG
>CAZIDQ010000253.1:0-3400 GCA_964538015.1 uncultured Marinosulfonomonas sp. | reverse complement strand
TTACATCGCGGCCCACAGTTTCCACGCTGCCCGATGTGGCATCCTCAAGCCCCGCAATCACCCGCAGCAGGGTGGATTTACCACAGCCGGACGGGCCGACAAACACCACGAATTCGCCATCCTCGACGGTCAGGTCAATGTCGTGCAGCACCTTGACCGAACCAAAGGATTTGCAGACTTTTTCCAGTTTCAAAGCGCTCATTTCGTATCCTTCATCAATTCACAATCGCGGGTGGTGCTGCTCATTTTACAGCCCCCGAGGTAATGCCACGGATCAATTGCCGCGAGAAAATCACATAGAGTACCAGCACCGGAATGATCGCCATCGACAGCGCCGCCAGAACGGCGTTCCAGTTGGTGACGAACTGGCCGATAAACACCTGGCTGCCCAGCGTCAGGGTTTTGGTGGCCTCGGACGGGGCAAGGATCAGCGGGAACCACAGATCGTTCCAGATCGGGATCATGTTGAACACCGCCACGGTTGCCATTGCGGGACGCACAAGCGGCACCACCAGCCGGAAAAAGATCGCGTATTCGCTAAGCCCGTCAATCCGGCCCGCGTTCTTCAGATCCTCGGACACCTGTTTCATGAATTCGGTCAGGATGAACACCGCCAGCGGCAACCCCTGCGCGGTATAGACAAGGATCAGCGCGGTCAGCGTATTCACCAACCCGCTGGCCACCATCATTTTCAGGATGGCGACAGTGCCGATGCGGATCGGGATCATGATGCCCAGCGCCAAAAACAGCCCCAGCAACGTGTTGCCTTTGAACCGGTATTCCGCCAGTGCAAAAGCAGCCATCGCCCCGAACAGCAGCACAAAAAACAGCGAGACCACAGTGACAATCAGCGAGTTTTCAAAATACTGGATGAAATCGCCCTGTTTCAGCACCGTGTCATAGCCGATGGTCGAAAATGTATCGGGGCCGGGCAGTTGCAGCGGGTGGCGAAAGATGGCTTTGCGGGTTTTGAAACTGTTGATCAGGATCACAAACACCGGAAACAGGGCCAACAACGTATAGGTTAGCAAAATCCCGTGGGCGGCAACCGAATGCCAGATATTGCGGCGTGCTTTGTTCATCTTTGCGCCCCCCTAGAACTGATACCGGCGCAAGCGGCGCTGGATGGCGAAAAGATACAGGCAAACCCCGACCAGAATGATGCCGAACATGGCACTGGCGATGGTTGCCCCCATGTTGACATCCCCCAGTTGCAACTGGTTGCCAAAGAAGGTGCGATACATAAATGTGCCCAGAATATCGGTGGAATAATTCGGTCCCGCCAGCGCCCCTTGTGCGGCATAGATCAGGTCGAACGCGTTGAAATTGCCAACGAATGTCAGGATCGAAATAATGCCGATGCTGGGCAGGATCAGCGGCAATTTGATTTTCCAGAACGCCGAAAACCCCGTCAGCCCGTCACATTCGCCCGCTTCCAGCACTTCTTCGGGGATCGACAAAAGGGCGGCATAGATCAGCAACATCGGGATGCCGATAAACTGCCAGACGGAAATCAGCGACAGGGTGGTCAGGGCGTATTCCTCTTTGCCCAGCCACGGGGCAAAAAGCGATTTTAACCCGACACTATCCAGCAGCCACGGCGCAATGCCCCAGAGCGGCGACAGGATCAGCTTCCATGCGAAACCGACAATCACAAAGGACAAGATCGCCGGAACAATCACCACAGTGCGATAGGCCGCGGCAAAGCGCAGTTTGGGCGAGGACAGGATCGCCGCCAGCAAAATGCCAACCGGATTTTGTACCAGCATATGGATCATGAAAAACCACGAGTTATTTTTTAGCGCGTTCCAGAAATGATCGGCCCAATGTTCTTCTCCGAACAGGGTGGTAAAATTCTTCCAGCCGACGAAAACCTGCTGGTTGTCCACATCGGTAAAGAATGACATGCGCAGGGTGTCGAAAATGGGGATGATCATGATCGCGGTATAAATCAGCACCGCGGGTGCCAGAAATACCACTATATGCCACTTGAACCGCGGCTTTCGTTCTGCGTTTTGCATGATGTTCCCCTGTGGATTCTCCGGGCGATCTGTGCCGCCCGGAGTTATTATCGTTAAGCCGGCTTATTGCTGTGGTGCATACCAGCTGGCCAGACCTTTTTGCAGACGCTCTGCTGCGGCCTCGGGTGTTTCTGTACCCTTGATCACATTGGCCGAAGCATTGCCCATTTCCGTTTCCAGATTAGGCGTGCCACGCGACAGGATCTGGTAGGTCGGGCGGATGGTCGAATGACAATCCTTGCGCCAGCTTACAAAATCCTGTGCCAGCGGGTCTTCCAGTGTGACCGGCTCGTTTGACAGCGAAAAGAAGCCCGGCAGCGCGTTGGAATAGAGCGACGCGAATTCAGGTGATCCGACCCAGTTCAGGAAGGCTTTGGTTTCTTCCGGATGCTTGGAGGCGGCATTCATACCCATGCCGATATCGGTGTGATCCGAGATATAGCAATCATTGCCGGCAACCGGCACTGGCGGTTTGAAAGCGCCCATTTCAAAATCGGCCTGCGTGTTAAACCCGCTGATTTCCCAAGACCCAGCAGGATAGATCGCCGCACGGCCAAGGGTAAACAGGTTCTGGCTGTCCGGATATGTCTGGGCCTCGTAACCGTCGCCCAGATAGGCACCCCATTTGGCCAGCGATTTGAACGCATCGACCCAAGGCGCATCGGTCAGCTTTTGCGTGCCGTTGATAATCGCCAGACGGCCTTCTTCGCCTTTCCAGTAGTTGGAGCCGATGTTGTAATAGCCCATTGTGTTGGCTTCCCATTCGTCATGGGTGCCCATGGCCATCGGGATGTAATTACCGTCTGCCTTGATCTTGTCCAGCACAGCAAAGAATTCGTCTTCGGTTTGCGGCACGTCCAGCCCCAATTCCTTGAAGGCGTCTTTGTTGTAGATGAACCCGTGGATCACCGATGCCATCGGCACACAGAAGGTTTTCGAGCCATCATCCGTGCTCCAGGCCGATTTGGCGACAGCGGCAAAGTTTTTCATCGCGTCCAGATCGGTCAGATCGGCCAATTGGCCTTTCTCGAAGATCGCCAAAGACTGGTCAAACGGACGACAAGTAAGCATATCACCGGCAACGCCGCCTTCCAGTTTGCTGTTCAGGGCTGCGTTATATTCGCCCGGGGCTGTGGGGGTGAATTTCACCTTGATGCCGGGGTGCGAGGCCTCGAATGCCGGAATAATCTTGTCCTGCCAGATCGACAGGTCTTCGGACCTCCAGCTTTCGATTGTCAGGGTCACGTCCTCGGCTGTGGCCGCAAGTGCCGAGCCCAGAATGGTGGTCGCCATCAGCGCCATACCTAGTTTCAGTTTCATAAGTTTTCTCCCTTGGTTAAATAGTTGTTCGCAAGTCGTCATTCGTAAAATCCGTGGTT
>CAZIDQ010000252.1:0-3429 GCA_964538015.1 uncultured Marinosulfonomonas sp. | reverse complement strand
CCGACGGTGCCGCGGTTCATGCCGTAAACCGGCCGCGCATAGGGTTGCATTTTATGCAGCGTCTGCAACATAAACCCGTCCCCGCCCAGCGCCACGATTGCATCGGCACTGTCCGGCGCATGCACACCATATTGCGCGGTCAAATCGGCCAACGCCTCTTGGGCGCTATCAACATCGCTGGCGACAAATGCAATTTTCATTCGCTTGCTCATCGGATTTATCCTTTGCCTTGCGCCCACTTTGCCCGTGATTGCACAAAACACAAGCCCCCCGCCGCCCTGTGTGACGGCAATTCATAAACATGCGTCGTTTTATTGACTTATCACAGCACGGTTTCTCGGATATGAGGGCCACAAGCCTTATTTTTGCGCCAAGGAGTTCCCAAAAAATGACCAACACCAAAGACGCCGGTTTCTTCACCGAAGCCCTAGCCACCCGCGACCCTGAAATTTTCAAATCCATCACCGACGAACTGGGCCGCCAACGCGCCGAGATCGAGCTGATCGCCTCGGAAAATATCGTTTCTGCCGCCGTGATGGAGGCCCAAGGCTCGGTCATGACCAACAAATACGCCGAGGGCTATCCGGGTCGCCGTTACTATGGCGGTTGCCAATATGTCGACGTGGCCGAAACGCTGGCGATTGACCGCGCCAAACAGTTGTTCGGCTGTGAATTCGCCAATGTGCAGCCCAACTCGGGCTCGCAGGCAAACCAAGGCGTGTTCACCGCGCTGATCAAACCCGGCGACACCATTCTGGGCATGAACCTTGCCTCGGGTGGTCACTTGACCCACGGGGCCGCCCCGAACCAGTCCGGTAAGTGGTTCAACGCGGTGCAATACGGCGTGAAACGCGACGACAACCGCATTGATTACGATCAGGTCGAGGCATTGGCCAAAGAACACCAGCCCAAACTGATCATCGCCGGCGGTTCCGCCATCCCGCGCCAGATCGATTTCGCGCGTTTTCGTGAAATCGCCGATATGGTCGGTGCCTATCTGATGGTCGACATGGCGCATTTCGCGGGGTTGGTTGCTGCGGATGAACACCCCTCGCCCTTCCCGCATGCGCATGTGGCCACCACCACCACCCACAAAACCCTGCGCGGGCCCCGTGGCGGCATGATCCTGACCAATGACGAAGCCATCGCCAAAAAGGTCAATTCCGCCATCTTCCCCGGTATTCAGGGTGGCCCCTTGATGCATGTGATCGCTGGCAAGGCCGTGGCCTTTGGCGAAGCGTTGCGTCCCGAGTTCAAGGACTACCAAAAGGCCGTGCGCGCCAATGCGGTTGCGCTGGCGGATCAGTTGATGAAGGGCGGCTTGGACATCGTCACAGGCGGCACCGACACCCATGTGATGCTGGTTGACCTGCGCCCCAAAGGCGTAAAGGGCAACGCCACCGAAAAGGCACTGGGCCGCGCCCATATCACCTGCAACAAAAACGGCATCCCGTTTGATCCAGAAAAGCCGTTCGTCACATCTGGCATCCGGTTGGGCACACCTGCCGGCACAACCCGTGGATTTGGCGAGGCCGAGTTCCGCCAGATTGCCGACTGGATCGTCGAGGTTGTCGACGGGCTGGCTGCCAATGGCGAAGAAGGGAACGGGGCGGTCGAGGCCGCTGTAAAAGCCAAGGTCGAGGCCCTTTGTGAAGGTTTTCCGATGTATCCGAACCTGTAAAACAAAAAAGGCCCCGGGATGAACCCGGGGCCTTTCAACTGACTGGAAGGGCACTAGTCCTCTTTCACATCGCTCACAAAATCTTCCAGCAGTTTTTCGTTTTTCGCGTCTTCCAACTGTCTGATGCGGTCATTATTCATCCGCGCGTCAAACAGGTATTTCACGAAATTCACCAGACTGATCGTCAGCATCAGCACCCCGATGCCCCAAAACCCTTTGGTGGCCAATGGCACCTCGGTGGATTTATAGAGCGAGATAATCAGCAGCACATAGGCGGCAATCACGCCTGCGGCGTTCAGCAGAATGATCAGTTTGTTGTCGGTGTTTGTGTTGTTCAGCATTGTCTTGGTTCCTTGGAAATACAGTTCTTTACTTGCCTTTAGACAGACGTTTCAAAACGTCTTCGGCGGTGACTTTGGTGGCGGGGCCAAATCCGGCGCTGGCCAGACGGTCGCCAATATCCTCGTTGCTTAGACCCTGATCAATTTCCTTCAGGATCTCGCTTTGCTCGAATGGATCATCCCGTGACAGCACGCGTTCAATCAGCTCCTCGGCCTCGCCAATCGGGCTTTGACCGGCCAGCGTGGTGTTCAGGCGTTTCTGGATATTCTGTTCCTGACGCACGGCCTTGGCGGCAATCGCGCCCTGTTTCAGGTCAATGATCCGCCGGTTCGTGGCCTCGACCGACTGGCGCAAACGCAGGATACGGGTGTCCAGACGGCTGGCGGTTTCGCGCCGCAGGGTCAGTTCGTTTTCCATGCCCGCAATCGCTTGCGCGGCCTCGCTTGCCATATCGTCACGACCAGCTTTCAGCGCTTCTTTGGCGCGAGTGGTCATTTCCTTTACGCGGGTTTCCAGCACTTCGATCTGGCGGCCCTCGGCGCGGCTGCGCTGGATCAGGCTGGCCAAAGTGGCCTTGGCAGCCTGCAATCCGGCCTGTGCCTCGCGGATTTTCTGTTCAATCAACTCGATGGAATAAATATCGCGAACCCGTTCTTCAGCCCGGGCATTTGCACCGGTGATCAGGGTCTTCAGAGTTCCAAACATCTTAATCTCCTTTTTCGTGAACAATGTTCATGATTGAAGATATAGGGATTTCTGAACGACGTTCAAGTATAAAATGAACAATGTTCAGGTTTTATTTATTCCCGATCTGGCACAAAAGCTGTTTCAGCATTTCCTCGACCCGTTCCATTGGCACGCCCGAGATGCGTTTTTCCAATCCTAACAACACGATACCATGCACCGATGAAAACATCGCGCGGGTCATCAGGTCCAATTCGTCTTCGTCTTTTTCAGGAAATAATTCTGCCAGCGGGGCCGCAATATAGGCAAAAAGGCGGCCCAGTTCCTGTAAATACCAGTCCGGAACACGGCTATCGACCGACATTTCCAGATCAAACAACGCCCGCCACAGATTTGTATTTTCAGCCGCAAAGTGCAAATAGGCCGTGGCCATACGGATCATCCGCTCGTTCGGGTTCACCCCTTCGCCCCCCTCTTGCGAGGTCGCCACCGCAACCCCCATCCGCCGGAAAGTGCGCATGTTGATCGCCATCAGCAGCGCCTGCATATCGTCGAATACATTATAGATCGCCCCCAGCGCGCACCCTGCCTCGCGCGCCAGATCACGGGCTTTCATGGATGACGCGCCACCGGCAATCACTTGTGCCTCGCCCGCGTCAATCAGACGTTCGCGCAGTTTTGCCTGTCGTTCCTGAACTTTGCCTGCCACGGGGTATTCCTTT
>CAZIDQ010000251.1:1572-3432 GCA_964538015.1 uncultured Marinosulfonomonas sp. | reverse complement strand
GGTTTGGGCACAGTAACCAGTCGACGCATGTCTTTCTGTTATTTCATCCTCATCCCAAAGGAACATGCTTAGGCTCATTAGCCCACCTCCACTCCCACTGGAATCTGCACTATCCCCGCCACATTCATCGCCTTTGCAGCTGTAAATTTTCTCTCCCCCAATTTGCGCAAGCTCTTTTTCATAAGAGCGCACTACCTCTAGGGAACTGACTCCGGCCCTGTTTAGATAGACAATCCTTGTTCGTTGACCTTCTAAATCAATCTTCTCATCTGGGCTAAAGCGCACATTATTGTGGGTATCCCGTTTACCGTCGCCGCGAACAAGGGCAGAAAGCGGGAAAGTTGCCTCATCAAATTCGCGTCTCATATAAGAAACAATAAACGCTCCATCCAAACGGCCTACTAATTCACTATCACTGCCTCCGGCTACATCCTTGCTAGGCAAAGAAGCGTCAGCCAAACTTAAAATAGGCCAAAAGCAGACACAAAAAGCGATAAATACGTCTTTAATTCGCATCCTTATCTCTCTTCAAAAAAAATACTTTAAAAAAAATCTTCGTTCGGCATTGTAACACAAATTCCGAAATAGTAAAATTACACTCAATATGGCTAGGCTCAGGATATATTAAACCTGCACCACTTGTTTGACAGATTTGTTATGCTGACAAAGCATAAGACCGCAGGAATAGTGACTTTATTTCAAAACCTATAACGCAACTCAGCGTAATAAATCCGACACTCATTCGATGAATTATTTCAGTAGATACTCAAAAATTCAATTCAACCCTTCAATAAGCACCATTACTCCTCCGCCAATCACAAAAGCTCTAATCACTTATGTGACCATAGTGGTTAGCTCAGAACTCACCCCGATTACCTTGGGCAAATCATCCCCCAATTCGTAATAATCCCCCTTGTCGGCACAGAAAATATGCCCCGCCATTTTTATCCCCGCCGGCCCATCCAGCGTACCCGCAAATATCGAAAGGTTCACCCCCGGCCCGTCCCAAAACAGGTTGCTGCCACATACCCCGCAAAACCCGCGCCGCGCTGTGTCGGATGATTGATACCACGTCACCTTGCCCGTCACTTCAATATCCTCCCGATGGCACGAGGTCGCCGCCACATGATGCCCGCTGGTCTTGCGGCACTGGGTGCAATGGCAGGCAACCACATCTCGCAACGGCCCGTTCACCACATAGGTCACCGCCCCGCATAAACATCCACCTGTCGTCATGTCTTCCTCCCAACCTTGCGCCAGACCAGCATTGCCAGCCCTGCGATCAACATCAACATGGCCAGCGTCACCGCGCCCGATTTCAACAGCGTCCAGCGGCTGGCTGTTGCCACCATATCCGGCGTTATCCCCTCGGACCCCGCCCGCAGCATCCCTGCCACAGCCGCGTTTTCTAGATAGTCAAACACAGTGCCCGCCAATGCAAACGCAATCGCAACCCAGCGCAACGCACCACGAAACAAAAACCTGAACGCCATCACCAAAGTGACCCCCAGCAACGCCGGATAGGCCGTGTCCAGCCATTGCTGCACATCCAGATAAAACGCCCGCCCTTCCGGCGGCAAAGCCGCCAAAAACGCCTGCGCTTCGTCAAAGGAATACCCCATCGGGCGTAAATCAAACACCGGTAACCCGCCTGCGTCCGCCATAAGCAACGGCAAAGACCACAGCACCATCACCAGATAAACACCCAGCATCACCGCGAACATCATCCAGAAAATCAGGCGCATTGGTCGTCTCCTAGTTGCTGCGCTCCAACCGCGCACCCAGCTTTGCCATCAATGGCTCGAAGATCGGAAAACTGGTGGTAATCGGTGCGCCATCATCAATCGAAACCGGCTGCTG
>CAZIDQ010000251.1:0-1472 GCA_964538015.1 uncultured Marinosulfonomonas sp. | reverse complement strand
CGCCACCACCGACAGGATTGGGTACTCGTCAATCATGCTGGCCGCGCGTTCCGGCGGAACCTCGATACCGACCATATCAGGCGAATAGCGCGCCCGCAGATCAGCCACCGGCTCGCCACCTTCAACGCGCTCGTTCTCATAAGTTAGGTCCGCACCCATTTCCCGCAGTGTGGTGAACAAGCCGTTGCGCGTCGGGTTCAGCCCGATCCCGGGCACCAGCACCTCCGAGCCCTCAACGATCAGCGCCGCGCAGACCGGAAAAGCGGCCGAAGACGGATCCCGCGGCACCACAATATCCTGCGCCTGCAATTCCGGCTGACCGGTCAGGGTGATCACGCGACCCTCATCCGTTTCCTCAATGGAAATATCCGCACCAAAACCGGCCAGCATCCGCTCGGTATGATCCCTTGTGGCCTCTTTCTCGATCACCACCGTTTGCCCCGGCGCATTCAACCCCGCCAGCAACACTGCCGATTTCACCTGTGCGGATGGCACTTCCATTTCATAGCGCACCGGAACCGGATCGGCCGCGCCAACAATCGTCATCGGCAACCGCCCGCCAACACGGCCATAGGCCTGCATTCCGAACAACCCGACCGGCCCTGTGATCCGCCCCATCGGACGGCTGCGCAAACTGGCATCCCCCGTGAATGTCGCGGAAATCGGACAGGTCGCCATTGCGCCCATAATCAAACGCACACCGGTGCCCGAATTGCCACAATCAATCACATTGTCCGGCTCGGCAAACCCGCCAACCCCGACCCCGAACACCGACCATTCACCGCCACCATGTTCGATCACATCCGCGCCAAAGGCGCGCATCGCCCGCGCCGTGTCCAGCACATCGTCGCCCTCCAGCAATCCGGTGATCTTGGTCTCGCCCACCGCCAGCGCACCCAAAATCAGCGACCGGTGCGAAATCGACTTGTCGCCCGGCACCTCGGCCACACCCATTAGTGCGCCGCATTTGCGTGATTTCATCGGGGTTGGTTCACCATGACCTGACATCGCACATTCCTCGTCAAACTGCGTTGCGCCCTGCATAGCCCAAGCCAATTGCCTGCACCATGCCCATCCCATCTTTGTTCCCGAAATATCCCCGCCGGAGGCATAAAATCTCTTTGGGCCGATACCTAAACCCGCCGGAATGTCATATAATGGGGCACCCGCCCTTCGCGCAGCGCCTTCTTTTCATAGCGGGTGGAAATCCAGTCGCCCCAGGGCTTGCGCCAATCGTCCGGCCCCTCGGCCAGCCATTCAAAATCATCCCGCGCCATCATCTGCTCCATCGTCTGGCGCACATAATCGGGAATATCGGTCGCCACACGAAATATCGCACCCTTTTTCAAAACCCGCGCCAACGGGTCCAGATGTTCGGGTGTCACAAACCGGCGGCGATGGTGCCGCGCCTTGGGCCACGGATCGGGATACAGCAAAAACGCCTGATCAATCGAGCCATCCGGCAACACATC
>CAZIDQ010000250.1:0-3435 GCA_964538015.1 uncultured Marinosulfonomonas sp. | reverse complement strand
CGGGAAGCAAACGGGACGCGACAGATGACGGATATTCAGGCGGTATTGTTCGATAAGGACGGAACCCTTTTCGATTTCTATGCCACATGGGGGGTATGGGCCAAAACCCTTTTGCTAGAAGAGGCCGGCGGAGACGAGGCACTCGCAGCGCGCATGGGTGATGCCATTGGCTATGACATCCGCACAGGTAAATTCGCGCCCGACTCGATGGTGATTTTTGACACCCCGCCCGATATTGCCGCCGCCCTGCTACCGTTTTTTGGTGACGAAACCGTGGAAACCCTGACGGACCGTTTGAACACGGCCGCCGCGCTGGTGCCGATGGTCGAGGCCGCCCCCCTGATCCCGCTGTTGCTGGAACTCGAGGCGCGAGGGCTGAAACTGGGCGTGGCCACCAACGACGGCGAGGCCCCGGCGCGGGCGCATCTCGAGGCTTCGGGCATTTCGGGCATGTTCGATTTTATCGTTGGCTCGGACAGCGGGTTTGGCGGCAAGCCCGAGGCGGGGATGATGAGGGCTTTTGCCGATCATATCGGCATGGCGGGTGAAAAGATCGCGATGGTCGGGGACAGCGTGCATGATCTGGTTGCCGGCAAGACGGCGGGTATGGTGGCGGTTGCCGTTCTGACGGGGGTTGCCGACCACGACGAACTGGCCCCGCATGCCGATGTGGTGCTGCCGGATATCGGCCATTTGCCGGACTGGCTGGGGTAGGGGCGCCTACAGAATAAACATCAGTTTTGCCAGAATGATGATCCCCAGACCCAGCGCAAAGGCCAGATAATGCACCCCGTCAAATCGGTCGGTGCGAAAATCTTCGGGGCCACCCAGCACGATCAGCATGTGTTTGACCTTGGTCCATGCGCCTTTGCCCGCGCCAACCTTGGGCATGAATACATGCGGGGCCAGTGCGAATATGCTGAACATTCCCAATGCCAAAGTCATCTTGATGGTCAAAAGCAAGCCAAAGCTGGTCGAGACAAAATCGGCCAACCCGTCCGAGCCGGAATAGTAATGCGCATACATCCAGAAACCCGACCCGTATAGCGGCAGCAGGAACAGCGGATAGGTGCGGCGTATGCGGCGGAACATGAAGAACTCGATCCGGCAAAATTCATCTTCGGTCAGCACGCTGCGCAAAGGGGCCAGCACCAGCACCTCGGTTGTGATCGCACCCAGAAAGAAGATGGCACAGATCAGGTGCAGTATGACAATATAGTCGTAAGGGATTTCGAAGGGCATTGCGCGTGGTTCCTGCTTCTTAATAGTCGAGTTTTTATGTCGGGAATGGGGCGCAGGCATTGATCTGGGTCAACAGGGGCAAAGAATTGCGGGGTAAACGGGCCGGTTTGCTCCAACTTGTCCGGCTTTGGAGGTTTATTAACATTCTTGGTCTAGGCAGGGGGCGAACTGCAAGGATGAGTCTAAATGCACGGGTTGATCAACCGTTCGCTGGAATATTTTTTACGCGACACCTACGGCAATGATGTCTGGTGTGATGTGGCCCAACGCGCTGGCCTCGAGTTCGAGCGGTTCGAGGCGATGTTTGAATATGACGATGCCCTGACCTATGCTGTGCTGGAGGCGGCGTCGGAAACCCTGTCCAAATCCTGCCAGACCTTGCTTGAAGATCTGGGAACCTATCTTGTTTCCAATCCCCGCATGGAATCCCTGCGCCGTTTGTTACGTTTCGGTGGCGAAAGCTTTGTTGAATTTCTGCACTCGCTGGACGATCTGCAGGGGCGGGCGAAATTGGCGGTTCCTGAATTGGAAATGCCAAAGCTGACGTTGCTGGGCGGGCAGGACAAAGGCGGATTCCGGTTGCATTGCACGGGGCCACCCAAGGGATTTGGTCGGGTAATGCGCGGGCTGTTGCGGGCGATGGCGGATGATTACGGCGCTTTGGTTTTCCTCGAGGATATGGGCGACGATGGCAGTTGCGGCGAAATTGCCATTACTTTGGTGCAAAACCAGTTTGCACACGGGCGGGATTTTAGTCTTGCCGGTCCGGAGGGGATATAATGGCGGATATCTGTGTATCACAACAGGATTTGGTGCGGCTGATGCCGATGTCGCTGATACTGTCGCCTGAGGGGGAAATTTTGCGCTGCGGCCCAACCATTTCCAAACTTTTCGCGGATTCGGGGCTGGTTGGGCGACATTTCTTTGACTGTTTCAAGGTGCGCCGCCCGTGTGAAATTGACACGGTTGTTGATTTGCTGGCCACGGGCGGGGCCAAACTGCATTTGGTGGCGCTGAACGACAACACAACTACGCTAAAAGGATCGGCGATCCCGGTTGACGGGGGCAAAGGTGTGCTGCTGGACATGTCTTTTGGAATATCGGTGGTGGATGCGATCCGTGCCTATGACCTGACGATCGGTGATTTTGCGGCAACCGATCTGGCCGTGGAAATGCTCTATCTGCTCGAAGCAAAGTCGGCAGCCATGCTGGAATCCCGTAAATTGAACACGCGCCTGCAAGGGGCCAAAGTCGCCGCCGAAGAACAGGCGTTTACCGACACGTTGACAGGTTTGAAAAACCGCCGCGCGATGGACCATGTTTTGTCCCGTTTCGTCGAGGCAGGCGAGGAATTTGGCCTGATGCAGGTCGATCTGGACTATTTCAAACGGGTGAATGACACGCTGGGCCATGCGGCAGGGGACCATGTTCTGACGCAGGTGGCGCGCATTCTATCCGATGAAACCCGCAGCGAGGATTTGGTGGCGCGGGTTGGCGGGGATGAGTTTGTGCTGATTTTTCACCGGTTGACCAAAATTGACACGCTGAACGATATCGCCGCCCGGATTATCCGGCGTCTGGAGGTGCCGATTCCCTTTAATGACAAAGAATGCCTGATTTCGGCCAGCATCGGCACGACAGTTTCGGATCACTACCAAAAACCAAGTGTCGATAAAATTCTGGGGGATGCGGATTTGGCATTATATGCCTCCAAGAACCGGGGCCGTGCGCAATACACTGTGTTCTCGAAAGAACTGCTGCCGGACAGGGGCGTGGTTGACCTAACGGCAGGTTCCGATGCCGTTTGAGCGCGCAATTCCAGATTGCAGCGGGTAGCCGGTTACTTTCGCCACAGGATTGCCTCATTCTAACTAAAATGAACACAATTCGGCCCGTTCCAGTCATTTTTAGGCCCTGAATATCTGTCAAAACGGATGCAACAGAGATTCGGAGGATAAAATGGACATTCTGACACATATTTCGTTTGATCAAATCGGTTTGAGCTTTTTGGCGATATTTGCCATCCGCGAAGCCATGATCCATTTCCTGCCCGATGGTGTTGCTGGCCCCGGTGGCTGGTTGATTGATACAGAGGTTCCTGACTACGAATACTAGGAACTGCCGGTTCCCATCCGGAGTATTTGTATTCGAGTGAGAAGAGGGCTGCCTGCAGGGCGGCCCTATATTTTTGTG
>CAZIDQ010000249.1:1862-3443 GCA_964538015.1 uncultured Marinosulfonomonas sp. | reverse complement strand
TGACTATATCATTATCGGTGGTGGCTCGGCGGGCTGTGTTCTGGCGGCGCGTCTAAGCGAGGATGCGGATGTTTCCGTTTGTCTGCTGGAATCCGGCGGGGCGGGCAAGGATATATTTATCCGTGCGCCCGCGCTGGTGGCGGCGATGGTGTCGGGGCGGCCAAAGATCAACAACTGGGCGTTTCATACGGTGCCGCAGGCGGGGCTGAACGGGCGGCGCGGGTTTCAGCCGCGCGGGCGCACGTTGGGCGGGTCCAGTGCAATCAACGCGATGTTGTATTTGCGTGGGCACCCCAAGGATTACGATGAATGGGCCGATTTGGGCTGTGATGGCTGGGGCTGGGACGATGTGCTGCCCTATTTCAAGCGGTCCGAGGGGAATGTGCGTGCTGACGTGTTGCACAACGTTGACGGGCCGCTGAAAGTGGCGGACCAGAACGCGCCGCTGGGCATTTCGCAAGCTTTTATCGAGGCCGCCGAGGCGCAACAAATCCGCCGCAATGAAGATTTCAATGGTTCGCGGCAAGAGGGCGTGGGCCTGTATCAGGTGACACAGTTTTCAGAGGGGTCGAAGAAGGGCGAACGCTGTTCGGCGGCGGCGGCCTATTTGCATCCGGTGCGTGGGCGCAAAAACCTGACGGTGATTACCCGGGCCGAGGTTTCCAAAGTGGTGATTGAGGATGGGCGTGCCGTCGGGGTAGCGTATCGGCGCAAGGGTGCGGATCATGTGGTTAAGGCGCGACGCGAGGTGATCCTTTCGGCGGGGGCGTTTGGCTCGCCAAAACTGTTGATGCTGTCGGGGATTGGGCCGGCAGGGGAATTGCAGGCGCACGGGGTCAAGGTGGAACAGGAATTGCCCGGTGTGGGGCAGAACCTGCAAGACCATCTGGATTACATCATTTCCTATAAATCGAAACGGCGCGATGTGATCGGCCTGAACCCGATTGGCCTGATGCAATTGGCCCGCGCGGGTTTGAAATGGCGCAAGTCGGGCGAGGGGATGTTCACCACGCCTTTTGCCGAGGGCGGGGCGTTTTTGCGCTCCGGTCCGGCATTGAAGCGGCCGGATTTGCAACTGCATTTCGTGATCGGGATTGTGGATCAACACATGCGGAAAATCCATCTGGCGCATGGGTTCAGTTGCCATGTCTGCGTGTTGCGTCCGCAAAGCCGTGGGCATGTCGGGCTGACCGATGCCAACCCTGCCAGCCCGCCACGGATTGATCCGGCGTTTCTGTCGGATCCTGCCGATTTGCAAGCGCTGGTGCGGGGCGCACGGATCATGGATGATCTGCTGAACGCCGAACCGCTGGCACCTTGGCGGGGCAGGCGGCTTTATCCGGTGGACGGGACGGACGCGGGATACGAGGCCGATATCAGGGCGCGGGCGGATACGATCTACCACCCTGTTGGCACCTGCCGCATGGGGCGAGATGACATGGCGGTGGTTGACCCCGAACTGCGGGTGCGCGGGGTGGCCGGTTTGCGGGTGGTGGATGCTTCGGTGATGCCGCGTCTGGTGGGCGGCAATACCAATGCGCCCACCATCATGATTGCGGAAAAAGCGGCGGATATGATCCG
>CAZIDQ010000249.1:0-1762 GCA_964538015.1 uncultured Marinosulfonomonas sp. | reverse complement strand
ACCTGATAGCGGCCAACCGGATCCTTGGGCATCAGTTTACCGGTCTTTTCCGCCAGATAAATCAGGATTGCGCCCGATTCAAACAGCGGCATGGGTTTGCCGTTCGGCCCGTCCGGATCAATGATCGCCGGGATTTTGTTATTCGGGTTCAGTGACAGGAATTCCGGCGTGAACTGATCCCCATCGGCAAAGTCGACTTTGTGCGCCTCGTATGGCAGGCCCAGTTCTTCCAGCATGATGGAAACCTTGACGCCGTTGGGCGTTGGCAGGCCGTAATACTGGATGATATCGGGGTTCTTTGCAGGCCAGCGTTTGGCGATCATAAAATCAGACAGGTCGGTCATGGGGATGCTCCGTTATGGTTCAGGGGAGACATAAGCCTTTTTTCCCCGATAAAAAGTTACCGAATGGTTGATTTTCATGCTATTGGCTGTGCGCACGCGCGCAATAGAAAAATGAAGCGCGCATAAACGAACTGGGAAAATGGGACGCAATTATGCTTAAAGAGTTCAAAGACTTCATCGCCAAGGGCAATGTCATGGATATGGCCGTTGGTATCATCATCGGTGCCGCATTCACCGCAATCGTCGGATCACTGGTATCGGACCTGATCAATCCAATCATCAGCCTGTTCATGGGCGGTGTTGATTTCTCGGGCATGTATGCCCTGCTGGGTGACGGCGAATATGGCTCGATCGCTGAGGCCGAAGAAGCCGGTGCCGCGGTATTTGCCTATGGCCGCTTCATCATGGCGATCATCAACTTCGTTGTGATCGCGTTTGTTGTGTTCATGCTGGTCAGAGCCATGAACAAATCCAAGAAGGCCGAAGAAGAAGCACCCGCCGAAGATCCGGGTCCAAGCGAGATCGATCTGCTGAAAGAGATCGCTGCTTCGCTAAAGAAGTAAGTCTGTAAAATTCATGAAAGGCCCGCCGAACATTCCGGCGGGCCTTTTTTGTTACTTGATCACCAGCGAGGGCGAAATCACGTCGATCCCCAAGGCTTCGCCCACCGCGTAATAGGTCAACTGACCTGCGTGGACATTCAGCCCGTTTAGCAGGTGTGGATCATCGGTGCAGGCCTGTTTCCATCCCTTGTCGGCCAGCGCCAGCATGAAGGGCATCGTGGCATTACCAAGCGCAATGGTTGATGTGCGGGCAACCGCGCCGGGCATGTTGGCTACGCAGTAGTGCATGATGCCGTCCACCTCGTAAATCGGGTCCTGATGGGTGGTGGCGTGCGAGGTTTCAAAACACCCGCCTTGGTCAATTGCCACATCTACCAGCACCGCGTTTGGTTTCATTTCCGACAGTTGCGCACGCGAAACCAGCTTGGGCGCTGCTGCCCCCGGAACCAGAACCGCGCCGACAACCATATCGGCCTGACGCACCAGTTCGATGGTGTTGCCTGCACTGGCATAGCTGGTCTTGAAATCACGCCCGAATACATCGTCCAGATAGCGCAGTCGCGCTAGCGAACGGTCCAGAACCGTCACATCCGCGCCCATGCCTGCCGCAACCCGCGCCGCATGGGTGCCAACCACCCCGCCGCCGATCACTACCACGCGGGCAGGGGCCACGCCGGGCACACCTCCCATCAATACGCCACGTCCGCCGTTGGCCTTTTGCAAGGTCCATGCACCCACTTGCGGTGCCAGTTTGCCTGCCACTTCGGACATCGGTGCCAGCAGGGGCAGGCCGCCGTTGTCATCGGTCACGGTTTCATAGGCAATCGCGGTGCAACCGCTTGCCAGCAGGTCTTT
>CAZIDQ010000248.1:0-3451 GCA_964538015.1 uncultured Marinosulfonomonas sp. | reverse complement strand
GCGGTCGAGCTGGACATCCACCCCGGCACCTCGGCCCAGCTATACCGCGCGTTTCAGGACGGGGAACTGGATGCGGTGATCTGCGTGGCCCCGCCATTCCCCTTGCCAAAATCACAACGCTTTGCGGAACTGGTGCGGGAACCTGTCGGGTTGATCGGCACGGCGGGTAGGGATGTGCCGTTTATCGTCTACAGCCGCAAATCATGGGGCGGGGCGCTGTGCTGGCGCGGGGTCGAGCTAGTGAGCGAAACCCCGCAGGTTTTATGCGAGTTGGACGCGCTGGAAACCATTGCCATCATGGTGCAATGCGGTTCGGGCGTGGCGGTGGTGCCGAACTGGGCCGGACTGGCCCACAGGTTTCCCGATATGGCGTTCAAACGCATCGGGAATGATGTGCGCGAAATCGGCCTGTTGTGCCGCACCCATCAGGCGGACCATCCGGTGCTGGCGTTGATCCGGGATGCCATCGTTTAGCGGGGGCGGTGGACGTGGGCGCTTTGCATTAAACCAAAGGCGATCAACAGCACCAACATGGCTGACCCGCCATAAGACACCAGCGGCAACGGCACCCCGACAACAGGGGCCAGCCCCATCACCATCGACATGTTGACGACAAAGAACAAAAACAGCGTGGCCGCCACTCCGAGGGTAATCAGGGACGCATACCGATCTTTGTTTTTCACCGCTGACACGACGCAAAAAATGATGATCAGCGTGTATAGGCCCAGCAAAGACACTGCGCCCAGAAAGCCGAATTCCTCGGCCAGCGTGGTAAAGATAAAATCGGTGTGTTTCTCGGGCAGGAAATTCAATCGCGCCTGTGTGCCTTGCATAAACCCACGCCCCGAAAACCCGCCGGACCCCAGTGAGATTTTTGACTGGATGATGTGATACCCCGCCCTTAGAGGATCGGATTCCGGATTTAGAAACGTGTCAATCCGGCGATACTGATAATCCTTCAGGAGCTGCCATTCTGTGCCACGAAATTCGAACACTGCAGTAACACCGGCCACAACCGCGCCAATAACGGCGGCAAAGTAAAACCAGCTGACACCGGCCAAAAACATGATGATACCGCCCCCCGCCACCAGCAGGATTGCCGTGCCCAGATCGGGCTGTTTTAGAACCAGCACGGTTGGCACCATGATGATCAGTACAGGAATAAGCACCCACAACGGGTGCGATGTTTTCTTGATATCCAGCCAGTCATAATAGGCGGCCAGCACCATAATAAGGGTGATTTTAGTTAATTCGGACGGCTGCAATTCCATAAATTTCAGATCAATCCAGCGCTGGGCACCCATGTGGGTGACGCCAAAAAAATGTACCCCCACCAGCAGTAAAATCGAAATCAGATACCCCAACGCCGACATATTGCGCCAAAACCAGATCGGGACCATGGCGATAAAGAACATTAGCCCCATGCCCAGCACAAACCGCTTCATTTGCGGTTCGACCCAAGGCGACATTGACCCGCCGGAAACGGAATATAGGATCAAAAATCCGACCCCTGAAACCGCAGTTAGCAGTAGGATAACAGCCCAGTTCAGATGCAGGATTTTGCGTAGCCCCGTGGGGACGCTTTTGACATTATGTTCCAGATAACTCATGCCTGATCGCTTCCGTCTTTTGCGGCGTTCGGATTACGTAGGTTCAGTTCCTCTTGTTGTTGTTTGATCAGCCAGCGGATGCGTTCGGGATAAGCGGTGAGGGGGGGCAACTCCCCGTATAGCGCCTGCAATGCAATGTCGCGTGCAATTGGTGCGGCCGCCTTGGAGCCGCCACCGCCATGTTCTACGACCACCGCAACAGAGATGCGTGGATTGTCAAACGGGGCGAAACAAACGAACAAAGCATGATCGCGCTTTTCCCATTCAACATCGCGATTGCGGACCACTTTGTTGCCCACTTGGCTGGTGCCGGTTTTGCCTGCCATGCGCATGTCATCGGGCAATATGCGTGACCTAAAAGCGGTGCCGCCGGTTTCATTCACTACGGCGAACATACCCTTGCGCACCAGTCGCAGATTGTTTTCGTTGATATCCAGTGGCTCGCCTGAATGAATGGGTGTTTCCGCACCGTTCACCGATTTTACCAGCCGTGGCCGAACTGCACGTCCCGTTGCCAGACGCGCGGCCATCAATGCCTGTTGCATGGGGGATGACAGCACAAACCCCTGACCGATTGATGCATTCAGAGAATCCCCGATCACCCACTCTGCGCCACGGTGTTCCAGTTTCCAGCTTTTGGTTGGGGCCAATCCTTTGGCAACCGAAGACATAGGGATGTCAAACTTGGTTCCAAACCCGAATTTTCGGGCCATTTCGGAAATCTTTTCGATTCCGGCGCGCTGGGCCATTTCGTAATAGAAAACATCACAAGATTTCTTCAGGCTGTTCTTTAGATTGACGTTGCCATGCCCGCTGCGTTTCCAGCAATGGAATTTGCGTCCGCCCACCTCGACAAAGCCTTTGCATTTTACCGTGTCTTCCGAAGTGACCACACCCGCTTCGAGCGCGGCAAGCGCGGTAATCATTTTAAAGGTTGATCCGGGCGGGTAGATGCCCTGAATTGCCTTGTTGGGCAGGGGGCGGAATTTGTCGTTCAACAGCGCCGAATAATCCGCCTGTGAAATGCCGTTTACAAACTTGTTTGGATCAAACGCAGGGGTCGACCCGATGGCCAGCAAATCACCCGTCGCCGTATCCATCACCACAGCTGCAGCGCTCTCGCCTTCCAGTCGGGCCTGCACATAGTTTTGCAAGGCGCTGTCGATGGTCAGTTGCAGGTTTGCACCTGGTTCGCCCTCTTCCCGGCCCAGTTCGCGCATCACCCGCCCGATTGAATTTACCTCGATCCGTTTGATACCCGCCTTGCCGCGCAGGGCTTTCTCCAGCTTGGCCTCGACACCCACCTTTCCGATCTGGAACCGCGGAATTTGCAGCAGCGGATCACGATCATTGATGCGGTTAAGGTCCGCCTCGTTCACGGCGCCGACATAACCGACGATATGGGCGAAATCACCGGATTGCGGATAATAGCGGGTCAAGCCCACTTCGGGGGTAACACCCGGCAAAGCCGGGGCATTGACAGCGACTTCGGCAATGTCTTTCCATGTCAGGCGGTCGGCGATGGTGATGGGCACAAAGGGGCTGCGCCGCTTCATTTCTTCCAGCGCCCGCATTAACTTGTCAGGGTCCAGCGGTACCAGTGCATTCAGGCGGGCGACAACATTATCCACATCACCGGCATCCTCGCGTACGATTGTAATTCTGTAAACAGGCTTGTTAACGGCCAGTGGCACCCCGTTGCGGTCATAGATCAGCCCGCGAGCAGGGGGCAGTAGGCGGATATTAATGCGGTTTTCGTCTGCCAAAAGACGGTATTGATCGGCCTGATCCACCTGCAAATACCGCATTCTGGCGCCCAACACACCGACAAACGCCAGCTG
>CAZIDQ010000247.1:2312-3461 GCA_964538015.1 uncultured Marinosulfonomonas sp. | reverse complement strand
GAGTTGGCCCACATTTGAACCAGGGCATAGACCCCGAATTCTGACAATATGCTGACGGGGGCCATGGCGATAATGACCCAGCCGATTATCCGCAGGCGCTGCGCTGTTTGGGGCACGAACACACCAATTTTCCGAATGCCGATGAACAGTCGGCGGATTGTAAAGATCATCACCATCCCCAGCATCAGTGATGTCATCTGAATGGCCACAATCGATCCGATCTGAAATCCCGAAAAACCGTTGAATTCCGGGCCCAGTTCCAATGAGTCACGGATGTCGTCAGTGATTTCGAAAGTCTGGGTCGCCATTTGATAGAAAATATAGGCAAGCATCACTGCCATCAGCAGTAAAGCCAGAGTTGCCGCCCATTCACCGAAAAAGGTAATGCGGGTGATTTTCGCCGATACAGAAGGGTTTTCTTGCGTCATATCTGATTCCATTATTTTAAGGCTTGCATAAATTATCGTAAAACAATAAGAAAATAATGCAAGCAATTATTTATTCACTATACTCAATATAAAGGACGAGGTCATGCACTATCGAACAGTTCTACTGGTTGCCGCGATCGCAACAGGATTCGCGGTAAAGGCTCAGGCTCAGGACCAGTGGTCAGGGTTTTATGGCGGTATCAGCGTTAACAATAACCGGACCACTGCAAATGTCGGTGGCAACGCGACCCACAGGTATAAAACGTCCAAGAACATCTCAATCAGCGGTCTTTACGCCGGTTTCAATTTTGCCGGGAACGGTGGATTTGTCTGGGGGCCGGAGCTGGGTATTACGGCATTGGACAACAAAGGTTCCAAGACGGACGCAGCGCTGGGAGGGAGCCGGTTCACAGGAAGCTATCTGTTGTCCCCGCACCTTCGGGCAGGTTGGGCCAGCGACAAGTTCTTCTTCTATGGTACAGCCGGTGTGGGCATTTCCGATGCAGGCGTGAAACCTTCCGGCACTTCCGGAAAAACCCGGCACACAGGTTTTTCCTATGGTCTGGGTGTGGAAATGGCGATCAGGAATGGCTGGTCGGCGCGGCTTGAAGCCACGAAATATAATTTCGGCAAGGCAGATGCCCAAAATTTCAATGGAAGCAGTCAAAAGGTCAGCACCGATATCCGCATGATCTCGCTTGGCCTGTCACGGAAATTCTAG
>CAZIDQ010000247.1:0-2212 GCA_964538015.1 uncultured Marinosulfonomonas sp. | reverse complement strand
CATGCGGTTATCACGGTCTATCTGAAAACCGCTGAACTTCAGAACTATGTTCCGCTTGTGAAGGACATGGATGTCATGAAGTATCTCGACCCGGCAGAGCGGGCCGACTTCCCACGTTGCACCGCGGAAAATGCCCTTATTCCGTAGTGCAGCTGCCCTGAGGCGCCTGAGCAATCAGGCGCCTCGAACCGCGTCGATCATCCGTTGCACATTGTCGGGGTCGGCATCCGGTGTGATGCCGTGGCCCAGATTGAAGATATGCGGCCCCTTGGAAAACGCTTTGACGATGCGTTTGGTTTCATCCACCAACTCCTGACCGCCCGTCACCATGTGGTGCGGTGCAAGGTTGCCCTGAACGCAGCCATCTACCTGTACTTTTTCGGCGCCCCAGTCGGCGGAAACCGAATTGTCCAGCGCCACGCAATCGGCGCCTGTGGCCTTGGCAAACCCGATGTAATTGTCCCCTGCTTCGCGTGGAAAGGCGATGACGGGGGTGTTCGGATGTTCGGCTTTTAGGGCTGCGATGATCCGTTTGGTGGGTTCCAGCGCGTATTTGGTGAAATCCTTGCCTTTCAGCGATCCGGCCCAGCTGTCGAAAATCTTGACCACTTCGGCACCGGCCTGAATTTGCATCGACAGATAGGAAATCGTTGCCTCGGTGATCTTGTCCAGCAGGGCCTCGAATGTGGCGCGGTCTTCGGCGATTAATTGGTGCGCTGGCCCTTGGTCCTTGGTGCCGCGACCGGCGATCATATAGGTGGCCACGGTCCACGGTGCCCCTGCAAAACCGATCAGCGTGGTTTCGGCGGGCAGGGCACCGGCTAGATTGCGCACGGTTTCATAAATCGGCGACAGGGTTTCGTGAATGTCCGAAACCGGCTTTAGCTGTTCCAGTTCGGCAGGTGTTGTGATGGTCGACAGACGCGGGCCTTCGCCGGTGACGAACCACAGGTCCGCCCCCAATGCCTGTGGCACCAGCAGGATGTCGGCAAACAGGATCGCCGCATCAAAACCATAGCGTCGGATCGGTTGCAGGGTGACTTCGGTGGCCAGTTCAGGGTTATAGCACAGCGACAGGAAATCGCCTGCCTGTGCACGGGTGGCCTTGTATTCGGGCAGATAGCGGCCCGCCTGACGCATCATCCAGATCGGTGGGGTGTCCAGCGTTTCACCCGTCAATGCGCGCAGAAGTTTCTTTTGTTCGGCCATCGATGCCCCCTATCCTTAATGCTTGCAAATCAACTCTATTGCCAGCGACATGATGTCAAGCCGCCTGCGCGACGTTTGCCGTTGTCAGGCGCATTTGACGCGCTTAAACAGGGGGCATGACGCAGAATTTACCAAACCCCGCTTCGCCCCTGAAAATCGGCACCCGTGGCTCGCCTTTGGCGCTGGCGCAGGCGTATGAAACACGCCGCCGTCTGATGGCTGCGTTTGATCTGCCGGAACAGGCGTTCGAGGTGGTGGTGATCACCACATCGGGCGACCGGATTCAGGACCGCCCCTTGAAAGAGGTTGGCGGCAAGGGTTTGTTCACCAAAGAGATCGAAGAGGACATGCTGTCGGCCAAGATCGACATCGCGGTCCATTCGATGAAGGATATGCCGGTGGCACAGCCCGAGGGGCTGTTGCTGGACACCTATCTGCCACGTGAAGACGTGCGCGATGCGTTTGTGTCGCCCAAACTGAAGCAGTTGGCAGATTTGGCCGAAGGGGCAACTGTTGGCACCTCGAGCCTGCGGCGTCGGGCGCAACTGCTGAACAAACGCCCTGATCTGAACATCGTCGAATTTCGCGGCAATGTGCAGACCCGTTTGAAAAAGCTGGCCGATGGTGTGGCCGAGGCAACCTTCCTTGCGATGGCCGGTCTGAACCGGATGGGGTACGACGATGTGGCCCAGTCCCCGATCGAGGTTGACGAAATGCTGCCCGCCGTGGCGCAAGGGGCCATCGGCATTGAACGGCGCGCGGATGATATGCGCGTGGCCGACATGCTGGCGGCGATCCATGATGTTGAAACCGGCCAGCGGCTGGCGGCAGAACGGGCGTTTCTGGCGGCGCTGGACGGATCGTGCCAAACCCCGATTGGCGGGTTGGCTGTGCTCGAGGGGGATGCGATTTACCTGCGTGGCGAAATCCTGCGTCCCGATGGGTCCGAGTGCTTGACGGACGAAGACCGCAGCCCGATTGAAGATGCCGCCGACATGGGCCG
>CAZIDQ010000246.1:0-3489 GCA_964538015.1 uncultured Marinosulfonomonas sp. | reverse complement strand
CGACTGCGCTGTAACAAAGGAAAACCGCGCCTTGCGGTCATAACGGGCCATAAAACGGGCAAAACCGGAACAGAAAATACAGGTTCCGTCAAATACAATCAAATCAGTGCCGGTGCGGTGCATGACAGCTCTAAACCTAATAACAATTCACCGGACCCTATCATGCGCCCAAACCGATAGCGAGCCTGACAATACCACAACCTGCGCCCTGAAAACACGGGCGCAGGATTGTTAAACGTGGTTAATCAAGCGGCCCGTTTTTGCGGTTCTTGGCCCCGCATCATGGCGATTGCCGCATCCATGATTTGTGCATCCCGATCCAGCAATGACACCAGCGCCTTGGCCCGCCCGTGATCCAGAACCGTAAAGAATTCCGATCCAACCGTGGCCGCACAGTGCATCATTACGCCCGAGTTGGCATAGACGATTTCCTCGTCATCAAAGCCCAGCGTGATCGCCTCAACCAACCCGTCCACATCCGTTCGGCTGATCCCGCGATACCCCTCCAGCGCCGACGCCGGTAGCAGCACCATCGGCACGCCCAGCAACTCTTCTGCCACGTGGCTCATTATCATTACCTGCTGTTGGGGCATCAGCACCATAGCATCGCAATTGCCGATTGCCCCGCCCGGCACATGCAGCACCCCGTCCAGCGCATAGCCGCCGCGCGTTTCGCCGTAATAGGCGCGCTCGACCCGGCGCACCTGCCGCAAGCCACCGTCAAGCGTTTGCACATGGTCGCCGACCCGCAACAGCTCGACCGCACGCCATCCAGCGGCCGTTTCAACCAGCGTTCCGGCAACCAACCCCGCATCCCGTCCGGGTTTGGTGTTCGTGTGAGTGGTGACAGTCCCGTTCAGGAATTGCGGTGTTGTCGGGGCGGTTTTGGTTTCCTGCAGCATCTTCATTTTCCTTTGCGTTTCAATGTTTGATCCGTGATTGCCGTGTTTGGCGATGTGACAAGGAAACCGCCACACTTTGCCATATTTTCGTCATATATTTGTCAAAGAAAGGGCACCGTTTCGCCAGCCGGGGCAATCCACGCCCCGCAAGTGGCTTCATCAAGAAGCTGTTAACAATCGTTAATAAAGTGGAAACTATAATTGGGTCAGAACTGTGATTTTGTCCGATCTGGCACCAATGTGATTCGCGTCTTTTCGGGCTAGAACCGGTAGGAAAATCGCGCGATATCCTCGGCGCAAATATCGGCCAGAACATCGGCATCCGCGTCACTATAATAGTTGCGATAATCCGCATCCCTACGGGATGCGTTGGCGATAGGCACCTGTCCAAGGTCAAAACCCAAATGGGTTTGTAACGGTGCCAGATCTTGTTCCAGATGCTCTAGCCGGATGAACAGATCACAGCGTTCAACCCCGCTTCGGTCGCGCATGTAATGGCCGTAAGGTGCTGCGCGCATGGTCAGTTTTGTATGCTCGTCATTCAAAAACCCACTGAAACCCAGCCGCTGCGCCAGCGTCACGGCAGGGTGGTCAAACCCCTGATCCCGCAGCCAGTGGTAATAGCTGACCATCCGGTCCCACGGGTTGCGCACCAATGTGAAGGTAAAGAAATCCTCGATCTCTGTCTGCGTCACCAGCCCGTAAATATCGGTCAGCCGCGAATGTTTCCACAACCGCCCGCTGCTTTGCACCCCCTTCAGGCGACGACGGCGTTGCACTGCCTTGGGGGTGTCGCCGATCAGGATATCATCCTTCTTGGCCCGCCCTTCCAGCGCCAGCGACAATGCCGTGCCACCGGTTTTCGGGATGTGAACAAAGATGTATTTGCGGCCGTGCGAAATGATCATGCGACATGGTTAACCGATCCGGATATTTTGCACAGGGGAAAAATGGTGGCCCCGCGTGAAAATCCTTTGCAATTTGCGCCCACAACCGCATTATTCGCGGATGAATTCGTAACGGGAGGGAAAACGATGGGCTGGCTGAACGACGAAACCGGACTGGACAAATGCGCGGCGAACTTTGTGCCGCTGACCCCGCTATCCCACCTGCGCCGCGCCGCCCGCGTTTATCCCAACCACGAGGCACTGGTTTACGGCAATATCCGCCTGACCTACCGACAGTATCATGACCGGATCAGCCGCGTGGCCTCGGCCCTGACTAACATGGGTCTGCAATCTGGCGATGTGGTCGCCACCCTGCTGCCCAACATCCCCGCACAGGCCGAAGCCCATTTTGCCATTCCCGCCACCGGTGCCATTTTGAACACCATCAACATGCGGCTGGATGTGGACACGGTGGCCTATATTTTCAGCCACGGTGGCGCGAAATTCGTGCTGGTCGATACCGCCTTCCTGCCGCTGGCCGAAGCGGCGGTTCAGGCGATGGAGGGCCAAGGCCCCACCATCATCGAGGTCGCCGACCCGCAGGCAGGCCACCCTGCCAGTGGCCACCATCCGGAATACGAGGACATGCTGGCCAAGGGCGATCCCGCCTTTGACTGGGTGATGCCTCAGGACGAATGGGAAAGCATCGCGCTGAACTACACCTCCGGCACCACAGGGCGGCCCAAGGGCGTGGTCTATCACCACCGCGGCGCCTATCTGCAAACGATGGGCATGGTGATCAGCTGGCAAATGGTGCTGCACCCGCGCTATCTGGCCATCGTGCCGCTGTTCCATTGCAACGGCTGGTGCCACACCTGGATGATGCCGGTGATCGGCGGCACGGTTGTCTGTCTGCGCGATGTCACGCCACAGGCGATCTACCACGCGGTCAGCGTTGAAAAGGTCACCCATTTCGGCGGCGCGCCGATTGTGCTGAACATGATCGTCAACGCCCCGGACGAGGACCGCCTGCCCTTTGATCACCGCGTCAGCGTGCTGACCGCCGGTGCACCCCCCGCCCCCGCCATCCTGAAGAAAATCGAGGCCTGCGGCTTTGACGTGATGCATGTTTACGGGCTGACCGAAACCTATGGCCACGTCACCGAATGTTACTGGAACGAGGTCGAATGGGGCACCCTGCCCGAGGATGACAAAATCGCCATCAAGGCCCGTCAGGGCGTGGCCAGTCCGATGATGGATGACGTCACGGTGATGGATGAAAACATGGGCCAGATCCCGATGGACGGGGTGACGCAGGGCGAAATCATGCTGCGCGGCAATGCGGTGATGAAAGGGTATCTGAAAAATCCCGAGGCCACGGCAGAAGCCTTCGCCGGGGGCTATTTCCATTCAGGCGACATCGCGGTGCAGCACCCCGACACCTATTTCCAGATTTCCGATCGGGCCAAGGACATCATCATTTCCGGCGGCGAGAATATATCCTCGGTCGAGGTCGAGGGCACCATCATGCACCACGACGCGGTCAGCCTCTGTGCCGTGGTCGCCAAGCCCGACGACAAATGGGGCGAGGTGCCTTGCGCCTTTGTCGAGTTGAAAGAGGGCGCAGCAGCCACCGAGGACGAAATCATCAAATTCGTGCGCAGCCATCTGGCCGGTTTCAAAACCCCCAAACAGGTGGT
>CAZIDQ010000245.1:0-3549 GCA_964538015.1 uncultured Marinosulfonomonas sp. | reverse complement strand
TGCCAAGCGGCGGCAACCAGCCGCCAATCGCATAGGAAATCACGCCGCTGTCCAGCACCCGCAACAACAACAGCACCGAAATGATGAACGAGGACAACGCCGCACCAAAGGCAATCGGCCACGCCAAACGGCGCGAACCGATCAGCACGGTTAGGGGGGCAGCCAGAAACGGAATGATGATGATCAACACCGGCAGGTGGTCCGACAGGGTGCGGGCGGTGTGCAGGGCTTGGGCCGACATTCAGGCGCGCCCCCCCATTGCATCGCCAAGGGTGCGGTTTTCCTGCGCGACCAGTTCTTTTTCAATCGCCAGAATTTCGTCCTCTTCAATGGTATTATATTCTTCACGGATACGCACAATCAGGGCCAGCCCCAGCGATGTGGTGGCAATACCGACCACAATCCCGGTCAGGATCAGCACATGCGGCAGCGGGTTGGTGTAAACCGTGGCGGGGTCAATCCGCATATCCAGCGGGAAAATCGGTGCGGTGCCGCCAGTGACTTTGCCAAGCGAGATATAGAACATGAACACTGCCGATTGAAACAGGTTCAGCCCGACGATTTTCTTGATCAGATTGCCCTTGGCCACCACGATATAAAGGCCGGTCATCATCAGAACGGTGAACAGCCAATAGTTCAGGTGGCCAAGGATGTATTCAAATTCCGGCATCACCATTCCTCGTTGCTGATGGCAGGGCGGCGGGCGGCAAAGGCATAGTAAATCGAAACCATGACTCCGGTCACCGTGATCAACACCCCGAATTCGACCGAGAATATGCCCCAGTGTTGCCCGTGTGACGGATGATGTGGTGAAAATGACCCGTAATCCAGAAAATCATATCCCAGCAGCAACGCCACAACACCGGTGCCTGCATAGATCATCACCCCTGCGGCCATCATCTTGTGCGCCAGCCAGGCCGGCATAACGGCCTGCACCGCCTCCAGTCCGAACACGATGCCATATAGAATAAAGGCCACGGCCATAAGCACACCGGCCTGAAACCCGCCCCCCGGTGAAAAATCACCGTGAAACTGCACATACAATGCAAACAGTATGATCGGGGCGACCAGAATTTTAGTCACGACACGCAAGATCAGGTGGTGGTGCATCAGCTAACCTCCTCTGTATCTTGCACGTTCTTGCGACGGCGGCGGCGAAGGCCGGAGACCAGCATCAACACCCCGACACCGGCGGTGAAAACCACCGAGGTTTCACCCATTGTGTCATAGCCGCGATAGCTGGCCAGAATGTAGGTGACCGTATTGGGCAGGTCCATATCCTCGGGCCCGCGTTCCATATATTGCGCGGCGACGCCGACCTGCGCAGGGGCGTTGGCATCGCCGAAATTCGGCATATCCAGCGTGCCGTATATAATCACGGCCCCTGTGACCGTCACCACCAGCAGCGGAATCCACGGGGTGTGAACCGGGCTTTTTTCAATCCGCGAGGTCAGTGTCAGGGTGGACAGCATCAACACGGTGGAAATTCCGGCCCCAACCGCAGCCTCGGTAAAGGCAACGTCAACCGCGTCCAGCGTCACCAGCAGCATCGCCGACAACAGACTGAACACACCCGCCATCATGGTCACACCAAACAGGCGGCGCATTTTCACGATGGCAAAGCCGGTGGCAACCAACATGGTAAACAAGGAAAGGTCAATAAACAGATCAAGCATTGTCGTCCCCGTCGGCCTCCAGTGGTTCGGGTTCAGCCCCGGTCAGCCCTTCACCTTCGGGGGGGCGCAGGCCGGTGACAAGGGCGGCGTTGGCCACCGCGTGCGTGGATGTCGGGCCGGTGATAAACAGGAACACGCCGATGATCAGCAGCTTGACAGTAACCAGCGTCAGGCCCGCTTGCAGGCACATACCGATCACCAGCAGGATCATCCCCGCGCTATCGGTGATCGAGGCCGCATGTAGTCGCGACCAGAAATCGGGGAACCGCAGGGTGCCGACCGCGCCGATCACCACAAAGACCGAGCCCGAGACAATAAAGAACCAGCTTAGCAGATTTACGGCGGTTTCCAGCGCACTCAATGCCCGATCTCCCGATCTGTGGGGCGCTGGTGGGCATCCCCGATGGCGCGATAACGGAAATATTTCAGGATCGCGATGGTGCCAACGAAATTGATCAGCGCATAGAGCAGCGCAATATCCAGAAAGTCGGGCCGGCCGGTCAGAAAACCGATCACGCCGATAAACAGCACCGTATGGGTGCCAAAGGAATTGACCGCCAGCACGCGGTCATACAGCGTCGGGCCGGCGTATAGGCGTCCCAGAACCAGAACCATGGCAATAAACAGCGCAAAGATCGCGAAAACAAACATCAGGTGCCCCCAACGGTTTCGCAAGCCGTGATCCGCGCGTCCATATCGGCCAGCGCATCAGGGTCGTCTTCGGAATAGGAAACGGCGTGCACCAGAAAATGCCCATCCTCGGTTTCAACCGTGATGGTGCCCGGTGTCAGGGTGATCGAATTGGCAAAAATCACCTGTCCGACATCGGTTTTCTGTGTGTAGGGCGTTATGAACAGATGCTGGCGGATTGGCATATCGCGGGCCAGAATAATCTTGGTCACGGCCCAGTTGGCGCGGGCAATTTCCAGCATCAGCCACGCCAGATATTTGATGTATTTCACGGGGGCCAACAACAGTTCCGGCCGGTCGCCATCCTGCGCATCCATCTTGCTAGTGATAAACAGGGTAAGCAGCACCGAAGCAGCACCCAAACCGATGATGAAGGGTTCAAAGATGCCGGACATCAACAGCCAAAGGGCAAATAATACGATTGCTATTCCAATGGTTCGCACCGACGTCCCCCTTTGTTGTCCCGCCCTCGACCAGATACGCGAGGCAGTTTCGTTAGAGATAGTATATGCGAGGGGGGGGTGCAATAACATGTCGTGTGATATTGCTATGGAATTCCATTGGGCACCGGATTAACCACCAACCTGCATTGCATCTCCTGATTGCTGTTTCTTGTCCTTCTTGCTAATGACCCTCATGGACCATTATATTTCGCGTATGCAATCCTGTCGCCTTTGCGCCGATCGTTTTGCAGCCACAGCAACGGCCCATCAACCTCGCCCCGTTATCTGGCTGTCCCCACAGGCCCGCATCCTGATTGCAGGGCAGGCCCCGGGCGCCCGTGTGCATGAAACAGGCAAACCGTTTGATGATCTCTCTGGCGACCGTTTGCGCGATTGGATGGGGGTAACAGCCGACACATTCTACGATCTTCAAATATGCGCATTTGCACCAATGGGGTTCTGTTTTCCGGGATATGACGCCAAAGGATCGGACCTGCCGCCGCCCAAACTCTGTGCCGATACATGGCGCGATGACCTTATCCAGCATCTGACACAGGTCCGCCTGACCCTGCTGGTCGGCGGGTACGCCCAGAAATGGCATCTGGGCAAAGCCGCCAGCGGCGGGGTTAACCGCACCGTTCAAGGCTGGCGCGACCATGCGCCCGATCTATTCCCCTTGCCCCACCCGTCGTGGCGCAATACAGGCTGGATCAGGAAAAATCCGTGGTTTACAACCGATC
>CAZIDQ010000244.1:0-3605 GCA_964538015.1 uncultured Marinosulfonomonas sp. | reverse complement strand
TCGATACCGTGGTGATGCAAGAGGACGTGAACGTGCAGGACGGGCATGTCGCCTTTCAGGGGCCAGTGAAACCGAACGCCAACACCCGCAAGGCGGGCGAGGATGTCGAGGCGGGGCAGTTGGCCCTGTCTGCCGGCCACAAACTGCGCAGCCCCGATCTGGCCCTTCTGACCGGTCTGGGTGTGGCCAAGGTGACGGTATATAAACGCCTGCGGGTCGGGGTTTTGTCGACGGGGGATGAAATCGTGCCTGCCGATGGCGGTGCCTCGCCCAAGGGTAAAACCTATGACGCCAACCGCCCGATGCTGTTGGCTTTGGCAACCGAATGGGGGCACAAAGCCGTTGATCTGGGCCACGTAAACGACGACCGCGCTTTGCTGAAATCCTGTCTGGATCAGGCCCGCGATAAGGTGGATGTGATCCTGACCTCGGGTGGTGCGTCGGCAGGGGACGAAGACCACGTTTCCGCCCTGCTGAAAGAAGAAGGCGCGCTTGAGGCGTGGCGCATTGCGCTGAAACCCGGACGGCCTTTGGCGCTGGGTATGTGGCACGGGGTGCCGGTGTTCGGCCTGCCGGGCAACCCCGTTGCGGCCTTTGTCACCGCGTCGATTTTCGCGCGCCCGTCATTGTCGGCCCTGTCCGGCGCGGGCTGGGTCACACCGCAGGGGTTCATGGTGCCTGCCGCCTTTAGCAAATCCAAAAAACCGGGTCGGCGCGAATATCTGCGGGCGCGGATGGGCGCGGACGGGCGGGTTGATGTGTTCAAATCCGAAGGCTCGGGCCGGATATCGGGGCTGGCATGGGCCAATGGTCTGGTGGAACTGCCCGATGGCGCATTGACCGTGAATGACGGCGATATGGTGCGCTTTTTACCATACGGCAGCCTTGGTATTGCCGATTAACCTGAACGGGGCTTGCCCCGCGCAACATCCGGCGGCTATGGTTTCCTGTGGCTAAGAAAACAGTGAAAAAGAAACCCGCGGCCAAGAAAAAGCCGAAGAAGGACGCGCCCGCCGAAAAGCGGCGTTTTCGCCCGCTCCGGTGGGTGATGAAATGGGCGTTTCGCGCCGGTCTGGTGTTTGCCGCGCTGATGTTTCTGGCCGCGATATTTTACGCCCTGATAAACCCGCCAACCACCCCCTACATCTGGTCCGAAGCCCGCCGTCTGGATGGGGTCGATCACATGTGGGTGCCGATCGAAGAAATCGCCCCTGTCATGGCACGGTCGGTCGTTGCGGCCGAGGATGCGAATTTCTGCAACCACTGGGGCTTTGACATGGCCGCGATCCGTGCGGCGATTGATTCCGGCGGCAACCGTGGCGCCTCGACCATCAGCCAGCAGGTGGTTAAAAATACCTACCTTTGGCAGGGCCGCAGTTGGACCCGTAAGGCGCTTGAGGCTTTGATGACTCCGCTGGTCGAAACTGTCTGGACCAAACGCCGGATACTGGAGGTTTACCTGAACGTGGCCGAGTTTGACGAAGGCGTGTTCGGGGTCGAGGCGGCGGCGCGGCATTACTTTGGCGTTGGCCCCGAAGACCTGACCCCGACACAGGCCGCGCGGCTTGCCGCAGTGCTGCCAAATCCCAAGGGGCGCTCGGCTTCAAAACCCACGGCTTATATCCGCAAACGCACCCGCGCGATCATCAGCGGGGCGGCAACCATCCGCGCGGATGGGCGTTCGGCCTGTTTCGAAGGTTGATATGTATGGCCAATCACGGCTAATACAAAAGAAAAAACCGAGTGGTATTTGCAATGAACCGACTTTTCCACGTTCCGCTATCCCCCTATTGCCGCAAGGTGCGCCTGTCTCTGGCCGAAAAGAAGATCGAGGTCGAACTGGTCGAGGAAAAATACTGGGTGCAAGACCCGGATTTCCTGCGCCGCAATCCGGCGGGCAAGGTGCCGGTGCTGAAAATGGACGGCATGACAATGGCCGAATCCGCCCCGATTTGCGAATATCTGGAAGAGGCATATCCAGAACCCGCCCTGCTGCCCAAAGACCCCAAACAGCGTTACGAGGTGCGCCGGCTGGTCAGCTGGTTTGACGATAAATTCCACCACGAAGTCACCGCCAACCTGCTCTATGAGCGGGTGAACAAAAAGGTGATGGGGCAGGGCTATCCGGACAGCAAGAACATCAAGGCCGGCGCGAAAAAGATCAAATTCCATCTGGATTACATGGGCTGGCTGCTGGACCAGCGCCGCTGGCTGGCAGGCGGGCAAATGACGCTGGCCGATTTCGCCGCCGCTGCGCATCTGTCATCGCTGGACTACATTTCGGACGTTGACTGGAACCGCAACGAAAACGTGCGTGAATGGTATGCCAAGATCAAATCACGCCCCGCGTTCCGCTCCATTCTGGCCGATCAGGTGTCGGGTTTCCCGCCGCCTGCCCATTACGCGGATCTGGATTTTTGACGGCGGACCTAAAGGCGCGGCTGGTTGATTTTGCCCTTCAGGAAGGGTTTTCCAAGGTAGGCATCTGCCGCCCTTGGGATGTGCCGCAAATTGCCGAACGTCTGAAAACCTATGTAAAGGAAGGACGCCACGGCCAGATGGGCTGGATGGCCGAGCGGATGAACTGGCGGGGTGATCCGGCGGAACTGTGGCCCGAGGCGAAATCGGTGATCATGCTGGCCGAACCCTATACGCCGGACCACGACCCGATGCAGGTGGTCGGGATGCCGGACAGGGGGGCGATTTCGGTCTATGCGCAGAACCGCGACTACCACGATATTGTTAAGAAACGGCTGAAACGGGTCGGCCGCTGGTTGCTGGAACAGGAACCCGAGGCACAGATCAAAGTGTTCGTCGATACCGCGCCGGTGATGGAAAAACCGCTGGCGGCGGCGGCGGGGCTGGGCTGGCAGGGCAAGCACACCAATCTGGTCGGGCGCGATCTGGGAAGCTGGTTCTTTCTGGGGTCGATCTTTACCACTGTGGAACTGCCCACCGACGGACGGTCCGATGAGACCTGCGGCAGTTGCACCGCCTGTCTGGACGCTTGCCCGACCAATGCATTCCCCGCACCCTATCAACTGGATGCGCGGCGCTGCATTTCCTACCTGACGATTGAACACTGGGGGCCGGTGGACGAGGAATTTCGCGCCGCATTGGGCAACCGCATCTATGGCTGCGACGATTGCCTTGCCGCCTGCCCGTGGAACAAATTTGCCGCCGAGGCCCGCGAGATGCGCTATGTCGCCCGCGACGAACTGCTGGCGCCCAAGCTGGCGGAACTGGCGGTGCTGGACGACACCGCCTTTCGCGAAATGTTTTCCGGCAGTCCGGTTAAACGGATGAAGCGAGGCCGGTTCGTGCGCAATGTTTTGTATGCGATTGGCAATTCCGGAGATCCTGCCCTGCGCGACGTGGCTGCGGGGCTGGTCGAGGATGACGAAGAAATGGTTGCCGACGCCGCCCACTGGGCCGTTGCGCGGCTATCGGTATGAGGCCCGCGCGCGGCATATTGCTGATCGTGCTGGCGGTGACAGTGTTTTCCCTGATGTCCGCCTTTGTCAAAGCCGCCGGACGGGTGCCTGCAGGCGAGGCGGTGTTCTTCCGATCCGCCTGCGCGCTGCCGATCATCCTGATCTGGCTGG
>CAZIDQ010000243.1:0-3622 GCA_964538015.1 uncultured Marinosulfonomonas sp. | reverse complement strand
TCCGGCAACGGCCCTTCGACCCCTGCAAATCCTGTGCTGTTATGCACCGCGCCATACCAATGCGGCGCCCATGCACCATCGTCCTTGTGACCCCCCGCAGACCACGACAGCATCGCCGGATCAAACGGCAAATCCAGCGCCGCGCACAGGGCACGCAACATCCCTTCGGGGTTTTCGCGTATGTCATGGGAATCAATCACGATCGGATCATCGCAGGCATCAAACAATTCCGCCTGTTGCCAGAACCCGATATCATCCAGCGTCGGATCATCGCGTTTGGCTGCATAGCTGGCAATCACACGGGCCGGATGGCGGATCAGGAACACGTTTTTCACCTGTTTCATCCAGCCCCGATCAACCCCGTCAATCATATGCTGGGTCATGTGTTTTTGATAGAAATGCGGCTTTCCCTCGGGGTGCGGCCCCGTCAGACGCGCCGCTACCTTACCCGCATCCGTTTCCCCTGCGGCCAGAATTTCGTCCCGCATCGGATGCTCCAGCCCCGTCATATCCAGATAGGCCGCATAGAACGGCTCGTCCCAGACGGCGCAATCCGCGCGTGCACCAAATGAATACATCATCGCCGTCGACAGGTTCCGCGGGCCGGACCACATTGCAATCTTCATTTTGCTATTTCCTGCTGGATTAGAGCCTTATACAGCCCCCTGATACGTTCCGTCACCGGCCCCAATTTCCCGCTACCAATCACCCGCCCGTCAATTTCGCTGACAGGGGATTGCGCGCCAAAGGTACCGGTCAAAAAGGCCTCGTCCGCGCCGTAGGTGTCGACCAGAGAAAAGTTACGCTCGAACACAGGGATATCGTTGGCCCGGCACAGGTCGATCACTTTTTGGCGGGTGATGCCGTTCATGCAATAGTCGCCGGTGCTGGTCCAGACCTGCCCCTTGCGCACGATGAAAAAGTTGCAGGCGTTGGTGGTGTTCACAAACCCATGCACATCCAGCATCAATGCCTCGTCCGCGCCGGCCTTTTCGGCGGCGATACAGGCCAGAATGCAGTTCAGCTTGGAATGGGAATTCAGTTTCGGATCCTGCGTCATCGGCAAGCCGCGCTGATGCGGCACCGTGGCCAGCCGGATCGGGCGCGGGGCCTTGGGTTTGGAATGTTCCATGATGATCACCATGGTCGGGCCGGAGACCGAAAGCGACGGGTGCTGGAACGGCAATCGTTTCACTCCGCGTGTCACCATAAGGCGGGCGTGGACATCGGTGTGCATGTCATTGGCGGCGCGGGTTTGCTCAAGCGCTGCAAAAACCTGTTCCCGCGTCATACCGATATCCAGATCAATCGCCTTGGCGGCCTCGAACAGCCGGTCAAGATGCTCATTCACAAAAGCCCAGCGCCCGTCATACAGACGCAGCCCCTCCCAAACGCCATCGCCCAGCATGAAACCGCTGTCATAAACGCTGACCACCGCTTCGGCCCTAGGCTTCATTTCGCCATCAACGTAAATCAGCAGCGATTCATTTCGCACATCTTCTTGCGCCTGATGGGTGGTGACGTGATCGGACATGTTAGCCTCCTTGTTTGGCCAGACGTTAACGCGGTTCAAACACATCGCAAGCGGTAAATCCTGTTCACTGTAGCGTGAGGCGGGTTGTGCGAGCGTGGTGCATAAAACAATCTGCACCAAACCCAAGGAGCGTTTTTATGCCAATCACAGCCAACACCGTTAAACCGTTCATCCTGTTCTTTGCAATTTTGCTGGGGCTTTCGCTAAATTGCACCAAGGCCTTTGCGGGCAGGACCGAAACAATGGTCGTCGCTGGCGGCTGTTTCTGGTGCGTGGAATCTGATTTTGAGAGAGTGCAAGGTGTAGTAAAAGCAGTGTCTGGTTTCACCGGCGGTACCACCAGAAATCCGACCTATAAACAGGTCAGTGCCGGAGGAACGGGTCATTTCGAGGCGGTGAAAATTACTTATAACCCTGACAAGGTTAGCTATTCATCATTGCTAAAGCTGTTCATCATGTCGGTTGATCCGACCGATGGCGGGGGGCAGTTTTGTGATCGTGGGGACAGTTATCGCACGGCCATATTCGTCTCTAACGCAAGGGAAAAGGCGATTGCTGTTGAAACCATCCGGTATGCAAAACGCGCTTTGCATCGGCCAATCCGCACGCAAATTTTACCGGCAGCACGGTTTTACAAGGCAGGACGACCACACCAGAATTATTATCGCGGCACCCAGCGGGTGCTAACGCGGTTCGGGGTTAAAAAACAATCTGAAGCCTATCGTGTCTATCGCAAAGCCTGCGGTCGCGATGCGCGGGTGCGCACCCTATGGGGCGCAAAAGCGCCGTTTATCCATCATTAGCGGCTAGGAATTCCGCAACCTCGTCTGCTGACGGGATCACATCCGCCGTCCCTTTGCGCGTCACTTTCAACGCCGCCGCCGCCGATGCGCGGCGCATGGCGTCCTGCACGTTCAACCCTTGGTCCAACCCCGCCGCAACGTAACCGGCAAAGGTATCGCCCGCGGCCGTGGTATCGACAGGTCTAACCGGAAAGGATGGCGTATAGCTGGTTTTCCCGGTTTCAGGCCGCAACCACATCGCCCCGTTCGACCCTTTGGTGACGATGATTTCGGAAACGGGGAGCGAGGCCAAATCAGTCTCTAACCCTGCGCAAAGCTGTTCGGATTCAACCTGATTCATCATCAGGATCGTGACGTATTCCATCACGTTTTTAACAGCTTTCACCGAAAAGGGTGCAGCAGAATAGATCACCTTTAGCCCGCGATCATGGGCGATCTTAGCTGCCTCGGCCTGCAACGTGGTTTCGTTTTGCAGCATCAGGATGTCACCCTTATCAGCCCCGCCCAGAACCTGTTCAATCTGCGTCACCGACTGGCAATTGTTTGCACCGGAATAAATCACAATCGCATTTTCACCATTGGTATCGACATTGATAATCGCATGACCCGTTGGCGTTTCCACCCTCTGGATATGCTGCGTGTCCACTCCGAATCCGGCAATCCGGTCCACCATCCATTGACCGTCCGGCCCAACAGCACCGATATGCACCACCTTCGATCCAGCCAGCGCTGCGGCCACCGATTGGTTGATCCCCTTGCCGCCCAGCCCTGTCGAGAACGCATCCGCTGCCAGTGTTTCCCCCGGTTCGGGCAAGTGCGGCACCTGATAGAAATGGTCCGCATTGATCGAGCCGAGGTTATAGATTGTCATTTAGCCCACCTTGCAAGCAGCCAGAACAGCCATGTTCAAAATATCATTGGCCGTGGACACGGTGGAGCAGATCTGGATCGAGGCATCAATCCCGCTCAGGATCGGGCCGATCACCGTTGCCCCCGCCATTTCCTGCATCAGTTTAACCGAGATCGACGCCGAATGCCGCGCCGGAACCACCAGTACATTGGCAGGGCCTGTCAGGCGGCTAAACGGATATTGCGCCATCGCTTTGGCGTTCAAGGCCACGTCAACGGTCATCTCGCCCTCGAACTCAAACGACACACCGCGCTTTTCCAATACATGCGGTGCAAGGTGCATTTTCTCGGCCCGCTCGGACACCGGATAGCCGAAGGTCGAGAAGCTGACAAAGGCCACACGCGGCTCTAATCCAAGGGATTTAGCCACATCCGC
>CAZIDQ010000242.1:0-3623 GCA_964538015.1 uncultured Marinosulfonomonas sp. | reverse complement strand
ATCTTTGTTCCATAAATATCCCCGCCGGAGGCATAGAATCTCTTGCCTGCGGCGCAGGTATTTATTGCAAGAAGAAGGGCTAGGCCTCGTCTTCTTCAATCGCATATTTCTGCATCAGCTTGCCTTGGGTCATGAAAAACGCAAACACTGCCGCCGTCAGGCCGAACACCTTGAAATTCACCCAGGCGTCTGTCGACATGGTGCGCCAGACCACTTCGTTTGTTACGGCCAGTGCAGCGAAAAACAGGCACAGGCGTTTGGTCAGGATCATCCAGCCTTCGTGTTTCAGCGGCATCGCCTCGTCCATGACCAGTTGCAGGTAGCTTTGGCCACGCAACAGACCGAAGCCCAGCATACCCGCAAACAACAGGTAGATCATCGTCGGTTTCATTTTGAAGAACCGTTCGTCGTTGAACCAGATCGACAAGCCCCCGAACACCACCACGATCAGCAGTGTCATGATCTGCATGACCGAAATCTTGCCGCTTAGCCGGTAGAGGATAAATGTGGTAACCGCCAGCAGCGGTACAAACAGCGCCGTGACCACAATGAAACCGTTATAGTCTGTGCCGTTATAGGCGAATGTCTGGTCCTTCATTTTGCCATAGGCGATGAAAAACACCACGATCGGCCCCAGCTCCAGCGCCAGTTTGACAAAGGGGTTCACTTTTTTCACGTCACTCATTTGCGGCCTTTCGCTTTATCCACCCAGTTCAACTATCACAGCGCCCAGCGCAATCAATGCCATAAGTATCAGGCGGCGCGGGCCGACCCGTTCCTTTAGCATCAACCAGCCGATCAACGCCGCAAACACGGTCGAGGTTTCCCGCAACACCGCCGCTTGCCCGACGTTGTCCAGACGGGTGGCCAGAATGATGCCGCCAAAGCTGAAGTAAGCGATGATACCGCCGATCAGCCCGCGCAGCAGCAGCGGACGCAGGGCGGGCCGGTTTTGCATCACGCGGTAGCGCAGGGCGGCGATGGTGGGCATAAAGAACAACCCGTCGATCATGAAAAACCATGCCAGAAAGGTAAAAGGATCGGTGCTGGCGCGGATGCCGTAGGCGTCATAAGTGGTATAGGTCGACACCGTCAGCCCGGTTATCACCGCCAATACCAGCGCCATTTTCAGGGTATCGCGCCCCTCGGTCACATAGCGCAGATTATAGAGCGCCAACCCGTAGATACCCGCCAAAAGCACCGCCACGCCCAACCATTGCAAACCGTTGAACCGTTCGCCAAACAGCAGATAGGCGCCGATAATCGCAAACAGCGGACCGGTGCCGCGCACCACGGGGTAAACCACCGTATAGGCGCCGCGTTCATAAGCCATGGCCTGCATGTATTTGTAAAAACAGTGGATCACAAAGGTGATGGCAAAGATCATCCACATATGCGGCTCGGGCCAGGGCACCACGAACAAAACAAACGGTACGGCGATCAGACCATAGGATATGTCGATCGCCCCGCGTGACATCCACGGGTCATGGTTGCCCTTTTGCAAAGCGCCGAAAATCGCGTGCAGCAGTGCCGATCCCAACGCCAGCGCCAGCGCAATCTGGTGGCCCGCAGGGGTGCCTTCAAGCGCAGTGAACCATTCGGTCATCCGCTTGCACCCAAAGCCGCCTGCATCAGTTCACGTTATCAAAAAGGTTATTCCCATAGCCGATTTCAACCGAGACCCCCTCCAGCGCCTGCGCCGGATCATTGCCCTTGGCCAACAACCCCAACCGCAATGCCGAAAATCCGCCTGCCGCATCCAGATGCAGTAACATCCCGCCTTTGGGCTGTGGCAGGTCGGACACCATTTTTTTCAGGGCGGTCACGCTTTCGGCATTCAAAACCGTTGCCAACTCTTTTGCGATATAGGCTGTGGCTCTGGCTTTGAACCCGCCAAAATCACCCTCGGGAATTTTGCCTTGCAGGATTTTGGTTGCCAGAGCCAGAGCCGGGTTTTTTTGCCCCTTGCCGCTGTGGATCGTAAACATCAGATCATCCACAATCATTGTCAAAGCCGCCAATTCCGGATTTTTGGGCTGTGTCGCACTGATCCCGCGCAACTGCGCTGTCAGTTTGACAATATTGCTGTTGTGAAAATCAAGCGATGCCGATGTTATTTCCAGCGTGCCCGTTTCTGGGGCAAAGGCAAATGCCAGCTTTGCATCGAATTTACGCCCCGCAGTGCCCTCGCTCGCCAGATAGGCCCACGCCGGTTCCTGTTCGGGGGCCGAAGTCACCTGTACTCCGTGCAGCTCCAGCTTCAATTGGTCTGGCAATTTGCCGTCTGCAAGCGGGCCAAGCCCGTCGCGGTTCCATTTCAGGCGGTCGATTTCAATCGTCACCTTTGCGCGCTCGGATCTGATCGTGACGCTTTGTGCATCGCATTTTCCGACCATGTTGCGCGGGGTGGTCGCCGGGTTGATCTTTACCTGAACCAAATTCGCCAGCGCCGCCAAACCATCGGTACAGCCGGCATTTTGCATTTTAATCAGGTTCTGGGCAAAACCACCCGCAGGGTTGGACAAAGCCAACAGCCCTATCAGGGCCACTGGTTTCAGTGCAGCAATCATTTTCATCACAATACCTTTCCCGCCCCCACGGCTGTTTTCTTACGTCATTCCTCCAGCCCTGTCAGGGCATGGGCAAATTCTTCGGGGTCAAAGGCATCCAGATCGTCGATCTGTTCCCCCACCCCGATCGCATGGATCGGCAGGCCGAATTTATCGGCCAAGGCCACCAGCACCCCGCCTTTGGCTGTGCCATCCAGTTTGGTCATCACAAGGCCGGATACATTGGCCAGCTTTTGAAACACTTCAACCTGTGTCACCGCGTTCTGCCCTGTGGTCGCATCCAGCACCAACAATGTGTTGTGCGGCGCGCTTTCGTCCTTTTTGCGGATCACGCGAACGATTTTGGACAATTCCTCCATCAGGTCGGCGCGGTTGTGCAAACGGCCCGCTGTGTCGATCATCAATAGGTCGGCCCCGTCCGCTTCGGCCTTGGTCATCGCGTCAAAGGCAAGGCTGGCGGGGTCAGACCCTTCGGGCGCGGTCAGCACCGGCACACCGGCGCGCTCGCCCCAGACCTGCAATTGTTCCACCGCTGCGGCGCGGAATGTATCACCCGCCGCGATCACCACGTTTTTGCCTGCTGCCTTGAACTGGCTGGCCAGCTTGCCGATGGTCGTGGTCTTGCCCGAGCCATTGACCCCGACCACCAACACCACCTGCGGTTTCTTCGCATAGAGCGGCAGAGGTTTGGCAACCGGTTCCATGATGCGGGTAATTTCAGCGGCCAAAAGGCGTTTGATTTCGGCGGTGGACAGTTTTTTACCAAACCGCCCCTCGGCCATGTTGGCGGTGACGCGCAGGGCGGTGTCCACGCCCATATCGGCGGTGATCAACAGCTCCTCGATCCGCTCCAGCATGTCGTCGTCCAGAACCCGTTTGATCACGGTTTTCTTGGCGGGTTTGCCTTCCTTGCGACCCAACAGACGCCCGATCAGGCCCGGCTTTTTGGCCTCTTCCTGTGGTTCTGCCACAGGTTCGGCCGCGGCGCCCGCTGGCACTTCGGGTTCGGGTTCGGGTTCGGGTTCGGGTTCGGGTTCGGGTTCGGGTTCGGGT
>CAZIDQ010000241.1:0-3627 GCA_964538015.1 uncultured Marinosulfonomonas sp. | reverse complement strand
GCGGGACGTGGAACTGGGTTCAGTTGTTCGTCTTTACTCCGGACCAAAATTCGCAACCTGACCAAGTTGCTGATCAAGGGTGTTTTGGTGATGGCTTGCCGCAGGTGGCAGACGCCGAAGTTCAGGTCAACGACTGGGATACTTACGATGCCGGATTTGATTGTGGCTGGGGCTAAGGCCAGCTACATATAAACAAGGCACGGGCGGGCAGATTGCTCGCCCGTGCTGTATTAGGGTTTACCCGACTCCGGGCGGAAATGGCCGGTCAGTTCATAGGAAAACAGGATATCATCCTCGCGGGTGCCCCAGCCGATGTTGTGGATGATCAGGGGGCGGGAATTGTTGGTGCCGGTCGACATCCTGTCGCTGACAATGCCGATATGGGGTGCGCCGGGGCGCAGCATCCAGGTGACAACATCGCCGGGCAAGTAGTCTTCCTCGTTATCGGATATCGGCACGCTGGCCCCGCGGCGTTTGAAATATGTGATCAGGTTGGGCACGCGGCGGTGGTCGATATTGCTGTCGGGGCGGCTTAACCCCCAGGTTTTCGGATAGCTGGAAAAATGCGCTTTCATGTCGGCGTTAACTTTGGCTTGCAGGTCAAGCCCGTGCGCATCCCGCAGGGCACGGATCACCACATCGGTGCAAACACCGCGCAGGCGGGGGACATCGCCGTTGGGAAAATCAAGACGCCGGTAGCTGCCATCATAAATCAGGGTTACGCCGATCTGGCTGCGGGCGGATTTGATCAGGGCGGTGGCCCATTCGGTGGCGGGGGCTGTCGGTATGGCCGTTTCCTGTCCGGTTGTGGACAGTGGCGCGGTGAGGATCAGGAACAGAACCAGAGCAAGTTTGAAAAGCTGTGTCATGCGGATGCTATAGCGCAGTTTTTCGGCTTGGCAAAACAACATTGGCAAAATCCTGCCGCCCCCGAAATCTTTCAAAGATTTCGGTCTGTTTTCTTTCAAAGAAAACAGGGGCTAGACGATAGGGCGCACGGCTTGCCGGTTGCAAAACACAATGATCTGTCCGGCGTTTTCAACCGCGCGAAACCCACGCCGTTGCAGTTCTGCGCAAAACAGATCCATGCCGACAAAACGTTCGATATCGCGGGCCTTGCGGCGGATCACCTCGCCCCGTTGCACGGCTTTCGAGGCAAACATGTCCTGCAGCCACAATTCGGGTGTCAAAGGTGAGGAATGATAGGTCATGCCGCCACTTTGGCGCAGTATGGTAAACAGCCGGTTAACCGCTCTTGCGGGCCGCCACATCCCGCGCCAGCCCGACAGTATAGGTGGCCAGCGCCTGCAAAGCGGCATCCGCTTGCGCCCCATCACCGGCCTCGATTGCATCGGCAATCTTGGTATGCAGCGCCACGATTTGCTCGCGCGAACGCGCCGAAAAGGTGATCATGTTCATCAACGGCTCGATCGCCTCGATCGCACCCGCCAACTGATAGGACAACACCGGATTACCCGCGCCATCCACCAGCGCGCGGTGAAACGCCACGTCCGAGGCACAGAACCCTTCGTCCGACAGCCCCGGTTGCCCCTGCCGATGGATTTCCGCCCGCATGGTTGCCAGATGGTCCCCCGTGCGCCGTTTGGCCGACAGCGGCGCGCAGGCGCGTTCCAGTGTGAACCGCGCCTCACACGCCGTTTCAAAATCCACCTCGTTCATTGACAACAGCAAGGTCGAGGTGGTGATCTGTTGCCCATAGGCGTCCTCGAACCGCAGCCGGTTCACGAACGCCCCGCCGGTCGCGCCGCGCTGGGTGCGGATCAGGTTCTGCGCCGCCAGCCGTTTTAGCGCCTCGCGCACGGTGGGGCGCGAGACGTTGAATTTCTCAGCCAGCTCGGCCTCGCTGGGCAGGCGTTCGTCGACGATCAATGTGCCAGACACAATTGCATCGCGGATCGCCTCGGCAATCTGCACCGACAGTTCGCGGGAAGTTTCCAGATCTGTTTTCATAGATTTCATTTGTCAGACAATTAAAGCTGTGGCAAGACTATCCGCAAATGTAAGACATTTAACACGGGCCACGGCGGCCCATAAGGAGGATGCACCGATGGGCACCAAAATAGACAAGATACTGGAAGCCGCAAAAGCACATTGCGAGGATGTGATCAAACCCAACGTGGACGGCTGGAACGAAAAGGGCGTCTGGCCCCGTGCCGCATCCGCCATGGCCGGTGCCGCCGGTCTGACCGGCCTTTATGCGCCCGAGGAATGGGGCGGGCAGGGCCTGCCGCTGGGTGAAGGCATCCGCGTTTACGAAGAGTTGGGTAAGGGCGATGGCGCCTATGCGTTCGCGCTGTCGATGCATAACATTTGCACCTATGCGACCTGCGGGTTCGGCACCGAGGCATTTAAGGAAAAGTGGGCCAAAGACCTGACATCGGGCCGTAAACTGGCCAATTTCGCCCTGACCGAGCCGCAATCGGGCTCGGACGCGATCACCATGTATACCCGCGCCGTGATCAACGGCGACGGCACATGGACCATCAACGGGTCCAAAGCATGGGTTTCGCTGGCGGACGAGGCGGATGTTTACCTGACCGTGGTTAAAACCAGTGACGAGCCGGGCCATAAGGACATGGCAATGATCGCCATCCCGAAAGACGCCGAGGGGGTCAGCTTTGGTCCGCGTTACGAAACACCATCCTACGAATTCCTGCCGCTGTCCGAGATGTATTTCAAGGACGTGGTGGTCTCCGAGGACAACATCATCCTGCCAATCGGGCAGGGGCTGCAAGGTTCGCTGATGGCGATCGACATCGCGCGGGTTTCAATTGCATCAGGCTGTTGTGGTCTGATGGAAACCGCGCTGGACACCGCACTGGCCTATGCCAAGAACCGCAAGATGTTTGGCGGCAAGAACCTTGATCTGGACGGAATCCAGTGGATGCTGGGCGATATTGCCACCAATCTGGAAGTCTCGCGCCTGCTGTATCGCGAGGCCGCCAATGCATTGGGAACCGACCGTGGCCCGTTGATGGCCGCGCACGCCAAACGCTTTGTGCCCGATGCGGCGGTGGATGCCGCCAATACCTGCACGCAGGTTCTGGGTGGGTCCGGTTTACTAAAGGAATACGGTCTGGACCGCCTGTCGCGTCTGGCGCAGATGTTGCGCATTGTTGATGGCACCACCGAAATCAGCCGCGTGGTGATCGGCCGCGCCTTGCAAAAACGTGCCAAAGGGTTGCCGGATATCGCGGTGCCAAAGGGGTATGGGGAATGATCACGCCCGCCTATGTGCAAATGATGGCGCGTTATAACCAATGGCAAAACCGCAACCTTTATGATGCGGCCGATACATTGGACAACGCGGCGCGGCGCATGGATCGCGGGGCGTTTTTCGGCTCGATTCACGACACGCTGGCACACATCCTGTGGGGCGATACCCTGTGGATGAGCCGCTTTGACGGATGGGAACCACCCACGGACAAAGCGGGCATCGTCATTGCCGAATGGGAGGATTTAAAACAATCCCGCATAGCGGCGGATGCGCGTTTTATTGACTGGGGCGCGCGTGTGCGGCAGGACGATTTGCAAGAGGATTTCGAGTGGTATCCAGCATGGCAGGAAACGGCATTGAAGCACCCGTATGCCCAGCTTGTCGCGCAT
>CAZIDQ010000240.1:0-3637 GCA_964538015.1 uncultured Marinosulfonomonas sp. | reverse complement strand
CTGACCAATCTGGGCGGGCTGGAAACCTATCAGGAAATCGTCAACCTGATCGGCACTTGGCCGCAACTGGATCGCAGCCGCACCCTGCGGCTGGCCGAAAGCATTGTTGGCAAAGGCAAAGAGCCGCAATACGATTTGTTGCTGGGCCTGATGGACCTGTTCCTTGCCCGGCTGGCCCGCACCGGCGTGGCAGGTCCGCATGTGATCGAGGCCGCAAATGGCGAAGCCGCGCTGATGACCCGCCTCGCCCCGACCGCCTATGCGGGGCGGCAATGGGCCGAGTTGCAGCAAGAGCTGGGCGCGCGGGTGCGTCACGGCAAGGCGGTGAACCTTGACCCCGCCGCGCTGATCCTTGATATGGTGCTAAAGATCGACGCAATGGCAGGCAAATCCGCTGCCGGATAAGGCAAGGGCATGACAGATATTCCGCAGATAACCGACAGCCATTGTCACCTTGATTTCCCCGATTTCGCTGATGAACTGCCGCAAGTGGTGGAACGTGCCGTGGCCGCAGGGGTGACGCGCATGGTGACGATCTGCACCAAGTTGCGCCAACTGGATCAGGTCCGCACGATTGCGGAAACCTACGCGCCGGTGTTCTTTGCCGCTGGCACCCACCCGATGAGTGCTGCGGACGAACCGCTTGTGAGTGTTGAAGAACTGGTCGCGCTAGCAGATCACCCTAAATTCGTCGGCATTGGCGAAACCGGTCTGGATTACCACTACACCGCCGACAGCAAGGATATTCAGCAAACCTCGCTGCGCATCCATATCGAAGCTGCACGGCAAACCGGCCTGCCGCTGATCATCCACGCCCGTGCGGCGGATGACGACATGGCGCGGATATTGGCCGAGGAATACAAGGCCGGGGCCTATTCCTGCGTGATGCACTGTTTTTCGTCATCTGCCGAACTGGCCAAGGCGGCACTGGATCTGGGGTTCTACCTGTCGATGTCCGGCATCTCGGCCTTTCCAAAATCGCAAGAGCTGCGCGATATTTTCGCATCCGCGCCGGTTGACCGCATCCTTGTGGAAACCGACGCCCCCTATCTGGCCCCGCCGCCCCATCGCGGCAAACGGAACGAGCCCGCCTATACCGCCATGACCGCCCGTGTGGGTGCCGAGGTGTTTGGCATGGACTACGCCGATTTCGCCGCGCAGACACAGGCAAACTTTGAACGGTTGTTCACCAAGGTGGCCGACTATGGCTGAACTGCGGGCAACCATTCTTGGCTGTGGATCAAGCGGCGGGGTGCCCCGGATTGGCGGCATTTGGGGCAATTGCGACCCCGAGAACCCGAAAAATCATCGCTTGCGCTGCTCGATGCTGGTTGAAAAGATTGGCGAGGCCGGCACCACCCGCGTGCTGATCGACACCTCGCCGGATATGCGCAGCCAACTGCTGGCCACCGGCATCGACCGCGTGGATGCCGTGGTTTACACCCACGCCCACGCCGACCATGTGCACGGGCTGGACGATCTGCGCATGATCGTTTTCAACACCAAACAGCGGATGCCGGTCTGGGCCGACATGCCGACGCAAAACGACCTGTATGCGCGGTTCCGCTATGCGTTCATCACGCCCGAAGGGTCAAACTATCCGCCGATTTGCGACATGAACACGATTGATGGCGATATCACGATTTCAGGCGAGGGTGGCGACATCACCCTGATCCCCCTGCCCGTTCAGCACGGACAGATCGGCGCACTGGGATTTCGCATCGACGGGCTGGCCTATATGCCGGATGTGTCTGACATTCCCCAAACCACATGGGAATTGCTGGATGGGCTGGATATCTGGGTGCTGGATGCCCTGCGCCATAAACCCCATCCCAGCCATGTGCATCTGGAACGATCACTGGAATGGATAGCACGCGCCACGCCCAAACGTGCCGTGTTAACCAACATGCATATTGATCTGGATTACGACACCGTCGCGGCCCAAACCCCCGACAACATCACCCCCGCCTTTGACGGGATGCAGTTGACCATCGCCACGCAATAGGGCGTAGATGGGCGCATCCGTTGCCCCAAAAGGAAACACCATGCGTATTATCACCCTGTTGTTTGCCCTGACCCTGCTGACCAACCCCGCCAACGCCACGCCGCCACAAGTGGTCGAGGTTAGCGAAACCCTATTAGGCGTAAATGATACCCACCTGTTTGTGCTACGCCGGATGGATGACAACATGGGATACCATCACATCACCCAGACCGATGTGGTCCTGATTGCCCGCGACAGGAAAACCAATACGGATGTCCAAATCTGGCCGGTGATGCGCGTTATTGATCACAGTATAGATTTCCTGGATTTCGGGGAACAGGAAAGGGTTGAAATCCTGCCCCTGCCGGATCGGATAAACCCGTATGATATATTGCTGTGGCGCAAGGCCCGCCCGCTGGTTGCTGATACAGGCGAACAATCCTACCTTCCAATGCATGAATTATCCGACACCGATAACATGTTCACAATCACCACCGGTGCTGCCGAAAACCGGCGGCGCTACCAGTTGGAAAACAACACGGCAGAGGCCCTGATCCGTCAAAGTCTGAATAAAACACGCGCAGCACTCCCTGCCTATTTCAACCAAGGGGGCGATATGTTGCAGGACATCCTGTTTGATCAAACCTCGGACTGCAAGTACAGCGGTTTTACCGTCATTTCGGATTTGGTTGATGGGCAGTATACCGAACAGTGGATTGCAAACGTCACTTGCGAGGAAGAAGACAGACTGTCGCCTGTTTCCATGTTCTTGTTCCTTCCGCAAGTTCAGTAACCCATGCAAGCGCTTCTTGATGTCATCCTGCCGGTCTTTCTGGTTGTCGGCCTAGGCTATATCGCCGTATGGCGCGGCTGGATGAGTGATGCGGCGATTGACGGGTTGATGAGGTTCGCCCAGAATTTTGCCATCCCCGCCCTGCTGTTTCGCGCCATTTCCACGCTTGATCTGGGGGCCAGCTTTGATCTGCGGTTGTTGGCCAGTTTTTACGCAGGGGCCTTTGCCGGATTTCTTGCCGGTCTGTTCGGCGCACGTTTCCTGTTTCACCGCCCGTGGGAAGACAGCGTTGCCATCGGCTTTATCGGGTTGTTTTCCAATTCGCTGCTGCTGGGGCTGGCGATCACCGAACGCGCCTATGGACCCGAGGCGCTGGCGGCCAATTTTGCCATCATTTCAGTGCATGCACCGTTTTGCTATGGCCTTGGCATCACCGTGATGGAGGTGGTTCGCAACCGGGGCAGCAGCGCGTTGCAAACCGGAAAATCGGTGCTGCGGGCAATGTTTCGCAATGTGCTGGTGCTGGCGATTGCGGCGGGGTTTATCGTTAACCTGACCGGCCTGCCGATGCCCGAATTCACCACCGATGCGCTGGATCTGTTGAAACGCACCGCCCTGCCTGCCGCGTTGTTTGGCATGGGCGGGGTGCTGTCACGTTACAAACCCGAAGGCGACATGCGGGTGATCCTGTATATCAGCGCCGTGTCGCTGGGGCTGCATCCGGTGATCACATGGTCGCTTGGCACCGCGCTGGCCCTGCCCCAAGACGCCTTTCGCTCGGCTGTTATCACATCGGCAATGGCACCGGGCATCAACGCCTATATCTTTGCCAATATGTATGGCGTGGCGCGGCGGGTGGC
>CAZIDQ010000239.1:0-3638 GCA_964538015.1 uncultured Marinosulfonomonas sp. | reverse complement strand
GCCAATCGCCCCGTAAACACCCCCTGAACAAAAGCAAAGTTGCAAAGGGCGGATATGCCGACACTTGTGATGAAATTCGGTGGCACTTCGGTGGCCACACTGGACCGCATACGCCGCGCCGCCAAACGGGTCGGCGTCGAGGTGGCCAAGGGCTATGACGTGATCGTCATCGTCTCGGCCATGTCGGGCAAAACCAATGAACTGGTGGGCTGGGTCGAGGAAACCTCGCCGCTGTTTGACGCGCGGGAATATGATGCCGTGGTGTCCTCGGGCGAAAATGTCACCGCCGGCCTGATGGCGCTGATCCTGCAGGAAATGGATGTGCCCGCCCGCAGTTGGCAGGGCTGGCAGGTGCCGCTGAAAACCAATTCGGTGCATTCGGCCGCCCGGATCGAGGAAATCCCGACCGACAACATCAACGCCAAATTTGCCGAGGGCATGAAGGTGGCCGTGGTTGCCGGTTTTCAGGGCGTCAGCGATGAGGGGCGCATCACCACGCTGGGCCGTGGTGGCTCGGACACCACCGCGGTGGCCTTTGCCGCCGCTTTTGATGCCGAACGTTGTGATATCTACACCGACGTTGACGGCGTCTACACCACCGATCCGCGGATCGAGGACAAGGCCCGCAAACTGGACAAAATCGCGTTCGAGGAAATGCTGGAGCTGGCGTCGTTGGGGGCCAAGGTTCTGCAAACCCGTTCGGTGGAACTGGCCATGCGGTTTGGCGTGCGCCTGCGGGTGCTCAGTTCATTCGAAGAACAATCAGATGACGCAGGCACATTGGTCTGCCCCGAGGAGGAAATCATGGAAAGCAATGTCGTTGCCGGAGTCGCCTATCAACGTGACGAGGCCAAGATGACCCTTATTTCGGTCGCCGACCGCCCTGGCATCGCCGCTGCCATTTTCGTGCCGCTGTCGGATGCTGGCGTGAATGTAGATATGATTGTGCAGAATATTTCCGAAGAGGGGCGCACGGATATGACCTTTTCCTGCCCCGTCGATCAGGTCACCCGCGCCGAAAAAGCGATGGCCGAGGCCAAAGCCAGCGGCGAGATCAATTTCCACGATCTGCTGGCCGATACGGACGTGGCCAAGGTTTCGGTCGTGGGTATCGGCATGCGCAGCCACACCGGCGTTGCCGCCAAAATGTTCGAGGTTCTGTCGAACGAGGGCATCAACATCAAAGTGATCACAACCTCGGAAATCAAGATTTCCGTGCTGGTTGATCGCAAATATATGGAGCTGGCCGTGCAGGCGCTGCATGATGCGTTTGAACTGGACAAGGTTGGGTGATTTTGGTGGGTGTGATAAAATCACACGCCCCTTCAAATCCGTTTTCCACACCCCAACCCCCGAAAACATATGGAACTTGTGCCCGCGACACGGCATGATGTGTTCAAACTTGACACATCCGGTTGAATCACCCGAACGGGGGCGCGCATGACTGACAGCACCAAAAGCAAAAGCCGCACCCTGCTGGGGCGCCTACGCGAAGCCTTGGCCGAAGAGGGTAAAGGGCAAGAACGGCTGGACCGGATCACCCAGATCATCGCAGAATCGATGGAATGCGAGGTGTGCTCGATCTACCTGTTTCGCGACGATGAAACGCTGGAGCTGTGCGCAACGCAAGGGTTGAACCCCGAATCCGTTCACCAGACCCGTATGCGGCTGGGCGAAGGGCTGGTGGGGCGCGTGGCCAAAACCTCGCATGTGGTGAACACGGCGGATGCGCCATCATCGCGCGGTTTTCGCTTTATGCCCGAAACCGGCGAAGAGGTTTTTCCATCCTTTCTGGGCGTGCCGATTCAACGGCTGGGCGAACGGCTGGGCGTGTTGGTAGTGCAATCCCGCGAGGCGCGCAAATTCACCGATGACGAGGTTTACGCGCTGGAAGTCGTGGCGATGGTGGTTGCCGAAATGACCGAACTGGGGGCCTTTGTTGGCGAAGGCGCGGCCCTGTCGGCCCGTCACCAGCAACCGGTGCTGTTTCGCGGTGGCGTGGGGCAGGAAGGCGCGGGCATGGGGCATGTTTACCTGCACGAACCGCGTGTGGTTGTGACCAACCCGATTGCCGATGATCCGCAAGCCGAACTGACCCGCCTGCACGATGCTGTCGATAAATTGCGCGTGTCGGTTGACGAAATGCTGGCCACAGCCGGCAACGGCAAGGGAACCGAACACAAGGAACAGATGCAGGTTCTTGAAACCTACCGGATGTTTGCCAATTCCAAAGGCTGGATGCGCCGGATGGAAGAAGACATCGCACGAGGGCTGTCAGCCGAGGCTGCGGTGGAAAAAGAACAATCCACCGCGCGCACCCGCATGGGGCAGGTGACGGATGCCTACCTGCGCGAACGGCTGCACGATCTGGATGATCTGTCAAACCGCCTGTTGCGGATACTGACCGGTCAAGGCAGCGAAACGGGTGCAGAAATGCCCGACGATCCGGTTCTGGTGGCCCGTAACATCGGCCCGGCCGAATTGCTGGAATACGGACGTAAACTGCGCGGCATCGTGCTTGAGGAAGGGTCGGTCGGCAGCCACGCCGCGATTGTCGCGCGCGCGCTGGCAATCCCGCTGGTGATCCACGCCGAACGCATCACAACCGAGGCCCTGAATGGCGACCAGATCATGGTCGATGGCGATCAGGGCATCGTGCATCTGCGCCCCGACGACAATGTGGTCGAGGCCTTCAAAGACAAAATCGCGATGCTGGCCAAGGAACAGGAACGCTATGCCTCGATCCGCGACAAGCCCGCCAAAACGCGCGACGGCAAGGTCATCACCCTGTCGATGAACGCGGGGCTGATTGCGGATCTTCCGTCACTGGAAAGCTCCGGCGCCGAGGGTGTGGGCCTGTTTCGCACCGAGCTGCAATTCCTGATCCGCAACAAAATGCCCAAACGCGCCGAACTGGCCGCACTGTATACCCGCGTGATCGAGGCCGCCAAAGGCCAGCGCGTAGTGTTTCGCACGCTTGATATCGGCTCGGACAAGGTGCTGCCCTATATGAAGCCGCAGGACGAACCCAACCCTGCCCTTGGCTGGCGGGCCATCCGCGTGGGTCTGGACAAACCCGGCGTGATGCGGATGCAGCTACAGGCATTGATCCGCGCCAGCAACGGCAAACCAATGACCATCATGTTCCCGTTCATCGCCCAGTTCGAAGAATACCGCGCCGCGCGCGATTTGCTGGAACTGGAGTTGAAACGCGAGAAACGGCTGGGCCATCCGGTGCCCAAAGTCGAAGTCGGGGCCATGCTGGAAACCCCGTCGCTGGCCTTTGCCCCGCGCAAGTTTTTCGAGGAGGTCGGGTTTATCTCGATTGGCGGCAATGACCTGAAGCAGTTCTTCTTTGCTGCGGATCGTGAAAACGAACGGGTGCGGCAACGCTATGACACGCTGAACGTCAGCTTCCTAAGCCTGATCGAGCGTATCGTGGAGCGTTGTGACGAAACCGGCACGCCGGTATCCTTTTGTGGCGAAGACGCCGGCCGCCCGATCGAGGCGCTGTGTTTTGCCGCGATGGGCCTGCGCACCTTGTCGATGCGCCCAGCCTCTATCGGGCCGGTCAAAAGCCTGCTGCGCCGCGCCAATCTGGATCAGGTCAAAGCCGTGATCGACGAGGCCCGCGCCCG
>CAZIDQ010000238.1:0-3688 GCA_964538015.1 uncultured Marinosulfonomonas sp. | reverse complement strand
CGTCTCGTATGAAAGTGCGCAAAAACTGAAGGCCGAAGCCGGTGATCTGCCGTCCTGGGATCTGACCCCGCGCCAGATTTGTGATGTTGAATTGCTGATGAACGGCGGTTTCAATCCGTTAAAAGGCTTTTTGGGTCAAGAAGATTACGACGGTGTCGTTGAAAACATGCGTCTGGCCGATGGCACCTTGTGGCCCATGCCGATCACACTGGATGTGGACGAAAAATTCGCCGAAGGGATCAGGGAAGGCCAGGACATTGCCCTGCGCGATCAAGAAGGCGTTATCCTGGCAATCCTGTCGGTCAGCGATAAATGGGAACCGAACAAATCGAATGAAGCCGAAAAGGTATTCGGCGCCGATGATATCGCCCACCCTGCTGTGAACTATCTACACAACACCGCTGGCAAAATCTATCTGGGCGGCCCCGTGATCGGCATCCAGCAGCCGGTGCATTACGATTTCAAGGCCCGCCGCGACACCCCGAACGAATTGCGTACCTATTTCCGCAAACTGGGCTGGCGCAAGGTGGTGGCATTCCAAACGCGCAACCCGCTGCACCGCGCCCATCAGGAACTGACCTTCCGCGCCGCGCGCGAAGCACAGGCCAACCTGTTGATCCACCCGATCGTCGGCATGACCAAACCGGGCGACATCGACCATTTCACCCGCGTGCGCTGCTACGAGGCAGTGCTGGATCAATACCAGCAATCCACCACCACGATGAGCCTGCTGAACCTTGCCATGCGCATGGCCGGCCCCCGCGAGGCAGTCTGGCATGGATTGATCCGCAAGAACCACGGCTGCACCCATTTCATCGTTGGCCGTGATCATGCCGGTCCCGGCAAAAACTCGGCAGGCGAAGATTTCTACGGCCCTTATGATGCGCAGGATCTGTTCCGCCAGCATCAGGACGAAATGGGCATCGAAATGGTCGATTTCAAACATATGGTCTATGTGCAGGAACGCGCCCAGTATGAACCGGCAGACGAAATCAAGGGCGACGTCACCATCCTGAATATTTCCGGCACAGAACTGCGCCGCCGCCTGTCCGAAGGTCTGGAAATTCCGGAATGGTTTTCCTTCCCCGCCGTAGTTAACGAGTTGCGCAAAACCAAACCCGCCCGCCACAAACAGGGCTTTACCGTGTTTTTCACTGGCTTTTCCGGTTCCGGCAAATCCACCATCGCCAATGCACTGATGGTAAAACTGATGGAAATGGGCGGCCGCCCTGTGACATTGCTAGACGGCGATGTTGTGCGCAAAAACCTGTCATCCGAACTGGGCTTCTCGAAAGAGCACCGCGATCTAAACATCCGCCGCATCGGCTATGTCGCCAGTGAAATCACCAAAAACGGCGGCATCGCCATCTGCGCCCCGATCGCCCCTTATACCGCCACCCGCCGCGCCGTGCGCGAAGACGTCGAACAATTCGGCGCCTTCATTGAAATCCACGTTTCCACCAGCATCGAGGAATGCGAACGCCGCGACCGCAAGGGCCTGTACAAACTGGCCCGCGAAGGCAAGATCAAGGAATTCACCGGTATTTCCGACCCCTACGAGGTGCCGGAAAGCCCCGAATTGCGGGTCGAAACCGAAAACGTCGAGGTCGACAACTGCGCCCATCAGGTGCTGTTGAAACTGGAGAGCATGGGGTTGATCAAAAGCTGACCCCGCCCCTTCTTCTTTTTCCAAATATCCGCGCCGCAGGCAGACCCGAGGCCCCCTTGTGGGGCCGAGATATAAAGCGGCCCGCGAGGGCCTCTGCCTAATTGAAATCTGGTGGAGCCGATCGGGATCGAACCGACGACCTCGTCATTGCGAACGACGCGCTCTCCCAACTGAGCTACGGCCCCGTTGTCTGCAAAATTCACCCTAATCTTGGTCGTGTCAAGACCATACCAGCGGATAACGCGCCAACTCGTCATGCCGCGCCCCTTGCGGGTGCAACGTGGATTGAAACAACCCAAACGACGTCACCGTAAACGCAGGCGGGGCGAACCCTTCGTGCATCGCCAGATATTCCCCCAAATGCGCCAGCTCACGTGCGTCCACCGCACGATGAAACCGCGCCAATGTCACATGCGGATGAAACCTGTCCTTAGGCGCAGGCAACCCTGTGCGCCGGATCGATGACACCACCTTGCGCTGCAACTCCGCCAGCGGCGGATTTTCCGCAACCCCTGCATACAACAACGTCGGGGTGCCTTTGCCAAAGGTTCCCAAGCCCGACAATTGCACCTCGAACGCAGGCACGTTTATCAGCGACAGTTCATCATGCAGGGCTTCAACCTGTTCCTGCGGGTGATCCCCCGCAAAGGCCAATGTCAGATGTAATGTTTCGCGCTTTGATGGCGCACCGGCGGGCAGGCCCGCCTGCAATGCTGTCAGTTGATCCAGCAACGGGTCGGGCAAATCGAGGGCAATGAATATACGCATTGCCCTCGCTATAGATCGTTTCAGATCGCCTGCCTAGCCCTCGTCGCTATAGCTGTCCAGCGGCGGGCAGGTGCAGACCAGATGCCGGTCACCATAGACGTTATCGACACGTCCAACCGGTGGCCAGTATTTGTCAACGCGAAAGGACCCCGGCGGGAAACAGCCCTGTTCGCGGCTATAGGGCCGGTCCCAATCCGCCACCAGATCATTCACCGTATGCGGCGCGTTCTTCAGCGGATTGTTTTCGCCGTCCATCTCGCCCTTCTCAACCGCGGCAATCTCCTCACGGATTGACAGCATCGCTTTGATGAAACGATCCAGTTCGGCCTTGGTTTCGGATTCGGTCGGCTCCACCATCAGGGTGCCCGCCACCGGCCAGCTCATCGTCGGGGCGTGAAAACCGCTGTCAATCAGCCGTTTAGCAATGTCGTCCACCGTGATATGGGCGCTTTCGTCAAACGGGCGGGTGTCCAGAATACATTCATGCGCAACACGCCCGCCTTTGCCCTTGAACAGCACGTCAAACGCGCCTTCCAGACGTTTGGCGATGTAGTTGGCGTTCAGGATCGCCACTTTCGTGGCTTGGGTCAGGCCCGCCCCGCCCATCATCAGCACATAGGCCCAGCTGATCACCAGAACCGAGGCCGAACCAAAATCAGCCCCCGAAACAGCGCCTTCGCCGCCGACCGGATGGCCCGGCAAATGCGGGGTCAGATGTGCCTTAACACCGATCGGGCCCATGCCGGGGCCACCGCCGCCGTGCGGGATGGCAAATGTTTTGTGCAGGTTCAGGTGGCTGACATCGCCGCCCACATCCCCCGGTTTGGCCAAACCGACCATCGCATTCAGGTTCGCCCCGTCGATATAGACCTGTCCGCCGAATTTATGGGTGATGTCGCAAATCTCGCGCACGGTTTCCTCGAACACGCCGTGGGTCGACGGATAGGTGATCATACAGGCCGCCAGATTATCGCCTGCGGCTTCGGCCTTGGTACGAAAATCCACAACATCAATGTCACCGTTTTCAGCCGACTTCACCACGACCACTTTCATCCCGGCCATATTCGCCGACGCCGGATTGGTGCCATGCGCCGACACAGGGATCAGGCAGATATTGCGGTGCCCCTCACCGTTGGCGTGGTGATATGCGTTGATCGTCAGCAGGCCTGCATATTCACCCTGCGCGCCGGAATTGGGCTGCATCGACATCGCGTCATAGCCGGTGATCAGGCACAACTTGTCCGACAGATC
>CAZIDQ010000237.1:2649-3706 GCA_964538015.1 uncultured Marinosulfonomonas sp. | reverse complement strand
CGCCGGTTTTGACGGTGACGGATGACTATAAGGATGGCACCTATTCCCTTCATTTTAAACAAGAAACACCGCCCACACCCGGGCAGAATGTGAAGCAACCCCAAGTGTTGCCGATTGCGGTTGGCCTGTTGAGCGCGAATGGCGACGAGGTGCAGGAAACCGTGGTGCTGGAGATGACAAAAGCCGAGCAAAGTTTCAGCTTTGACGGGCTGTCGGACAAACCTGTGCCGTCAATCCTGCGCGGTTTTTCCGCCCCCGTGGTGCTGCACCGTGATACCGACAATACCGAACGCGCCTTCCTGCTGGCCTATGACACCGATGCCTTTAACAAATGGGAGGCAGGGCGTGATCTGGCCAAGGACAGCCTGTTGCGCATGGTCACGGACGGGGGGGCGGCCCCTGACACCGGATACCTTAAGGCGCTGGCCCGTGTGCTGCGCGACAACACCCTTGATCCGGCCTATCGGGCATTGTTGATGCGCACGCCGTCCCAGGACGACATTGCGCAAACACTGTATGAAACCGGCCACACGCCGGACCCGTTGCGCATCTACCGCGCAGCGGAAACCATGGCGCAGGCCAAGGCGCAGGAATTGCAGGACCTGCTGCCGCGTCTATATGCCGAAATGCACACCCCCGCCCCCTATTCACCCGACCCCGAGCCAGTGGGCAAACGCGCCCTGCAAGGGGCGGTTCTGTCACTGCTGACGCGGCTGGATGGCGGCGATCAGGCGCGGGCGCAATATGGTGCGGCTGACAATATGACTGGGCAATTCGGCGCCCTTGCCTGTCTGCTGGACGCTGAAACCGGCGGCGAAGAATTGGCGGCGTTTTATGATCAATGGGCGCATGACCGGCTGGTGATCGACAAATGGTTCGGGCTTCAGGTGGCCGTTGCCGCCCCCGAAAAGGCGGCAGGCATTGCCGACACCCTGACCAAACATGCCGATTTCGACATGAAAAACCCCAACCGTTTTCGCGCGGTGTTCGGGGCCTTGTCGATGAATGCGGCGGGTTTCCACGATGCCTCTGGTGCCTCTTATCGTTTGCTGGCCGA
>CAZIDQ010000237.1:0-2549 GCA_964538015.1 uncultured Marinosulfonomonas sp. | reverse complement strand
CCGGTTTTCGGCTTTAAAACTGCGCCGCAGGATGTGCATTCATAGAACCACTGGCAGGAATCTTCGGGCATCACCTCGTCTTTGGCAAAACCGCATTCCGGACAAGTGATCCGGCTGTTCAGCGTTATTTTCGCGGCCATCACATCCGCTCCAGCACGAAATCAATCACGGCGATTTCGTTCAGCACGATCAAGGCGGCCAGTCCGGTCATCACCGTCCCCGCCCCCAACCAGACGCGCACCCGTGCGGGCGATTGTCGGCGCATGGCCACCCACCAGCCCGCAACCAGCAACAACACGGACAGACCGATCAGCGGCAATGCCAGCGCCGAGGCCTTGCCCACCAGCGCCACCAGCCCCGTTCCTGCCCCCGCCGCCATCAGCATCAATGGCAAAAAGCAGCAGGCCGCTGTCAAAAACGCGCCCCCGCCCAATATCCCGCTGAACCTTGCCAGTCCGATTCCTTCTTTCATGCCTTGACCTTTCATATTGCCGGATTTCACCCTACAATCTGTAGCCACTACAGAAGCAAGTCCCAAAACCGTGAACAGGACACCCCATGCACCCCATCGGAGAAGCCTCGAAACAAAGCGGCGTTACCATCGAAACCATCCGCTATTATGAACGCAGCGGATTGGTGCCTCCACCCGCCCGATCCCCGTCGGGGCGGCGCTTGTATGACAAGGACGATATCGCCCGCCTGGGGTTTGTTCGCCGCTGTCGTGCGCTTGGCTTTCCGCTGACCGATGTGCGCGACATGCTGGGGCTGATTGCGGGGGATGTGGCCGACTGTGACGCCATCCGCGGTATCGCCAGCGCCAATCTGGCGTCGGTGCAGGGGCGGATAAACGAGTTGACGCAGATGGCGCAAACCCTGACCATGATGATCAGCGATTGCAATGACGGCCATGATGGCTGCCCGATGGCAAAACATCTGTTGGGATATGATTAGGGGTAAAAGCATGGGGAAAACTGTTCTTGTAACAGGCGGTAGCGCCGGTATCGGAGCCGCCGTGGCGCGGATGGCGGCAGCGCAGGAGTATGATGTGGCGCTGACCTACCGGTCCGACAAGGCAGGGGCCAAAGCCGTGGCAAAGGATGTGCAGGCCAGCGGGCAGCGCTGCGAAATCTACCGCTGCGATGTGGCCGAACCTGCACAGATCGACGCGCTGTTTGCGGCGTTTGATCAGGATTTCAACCGGCTGGACGCACTGGTGAACAACGCAGGCATTGTCGATGCAAAGGCACGAGTGGATGAAATCAGCCACGCCCGCCTGAAGCGCATCTTTGATGTCAACGTGATCGGCGCCTTTCTGGTGGCCGGGCAAGCGGTGCGCCGGATGTCCACGCAATATGGTGGCACCGGCGGGGTAATCGTCAACATGTCCTCGATCGCCGCTAAGCTGGGGGCGGGCAAACAATACGTCGATTACGCCGCAACCAAAAGCGCAATTGACACGATGACCATCGGATTAGCGCAGGAAGTGGCAGATGAGGGCATCCGCGTGGTCGGCATCCGCCCGGGCATCATCGACACGGAAATCCACGCCAAGGGCGGCGAGCCGGAACGCGGCAAACAGTTGGAAGGCTGGATCCCGATGAAACGTATGGGAACGGCAAACGAGGTGGCCGAAGCCACGCTTTGGTTAATGTCGAGCGGGGCGTCTTATGTCACCGGCAGCACGCTGGATGTGGCCGGCGGTCGTTAACGCTTAACGACAATAATCCTGCGATGACACCCACTGCATCATATCGGCCCGCTTTGCCGCACTGTGGAACGGGCCCCAATCAGCGGCCACACCGCGCCCGCCAGCAGCGACAACCCCGTCACGTGGCACCGTTTTCGCCATGATCCGTACAGCACAACGCAGGTTTTCAGACCCATCCTTCAACGCCGCACCCGTAGTAGCCGCACAACCATAGGCCTTGGCCGTGTCGGGCGAAATCTGCAACAGGCCGAACCAGCGCCCGCCACCACCCACCGCTTGCGGGTTATAGGTGCTTTCGTGTTTGGCCATCGCCGACATCAGCCCGATCCAGAACGCCGCCCGTTTTATATCGTCATCAGAATCCACCGTTTCAGTATAGGACGGGCACCATTGCTCAATATCCTTTGGCACCATCTCGATCAGCGCCCCGCCTTGGCCCCCGTCAATCAGATTACTCAGAATTTCGCGGGTCCAGCTTTTGCCTTCGGGCAGATGATCCCAGCGGGCGGTGGGCAAATCCGCGTCCGCCATCACAAACCAGCGCGGCTCGGGCTCAATAACCGAACCCGATTGCGTATAACAGGCGGTCAAGGCAACCAAAGGCAATGCTAAAACCATGGCTGAAAACAAAGGGGATAAACGCATACGATACTCTTTCTATGAATAAAGTCCCGGCAAAGTAACGGAGCAGATAGGGAAAACACAAACCAATTCCCCCCGCTTCGGCAGCCTATTGCCCATTGTGCCCCCTTGCCCCCTGTGACGCGCTGCCCTAAAACCGCCCTAATCAAACTGGACCAAACAGGACCGAAAACATGCTTGACCTGACCTATACCGCCCC
>CAZIDQ010000236.1:0-3708 GCA_964538015.1 uncultured Marinosulfonomonas sp. | reverse complement strand
TCCAGTGTGTTGTCCAGAAACAGCGCCAGCGTGTCATTGGCGTTCTGGAAGGCCGCGGCCATTTCGGGGTCGGAGTCTGGCCACAAAACGATTGGGCCATCGGCCAGCACCGTGACGGGGCTGGCCAGAAAGGCAAGTGTGGCGAAAAGGGTTGCGAGTTTGCGCATTATTCCAGTTCGACCAGCAGATCCTTGGCGTCGATCTGCCCACCTGCCTGCACATGCAGCGCCTTGACCACGGCGTCGCGTTCGGCGTGGATGCCGGTTTCCATTTTCATCGCCTCGATGGTCAGCAGCAGGTCGCCCTCGTGTACCTGTTGGCCGGTTGTCACAGCCACCGTGGCCACCACGCCGGGCATGGGTGCGCCGATGTGGTTCGGGTTGCCTTCTTCGGCCTTTGGGCGCTGGGCGGTTTGTGATTTGATCAGCCGGTTGGGCACGCGGATGGTGCGGGGCTGGCCGTTTAGCTCGAAGAACACTTTGACGTCGCCGTCCTCGTTGGTTTCGCCCACCGCTTGCAGGCGGATTTCCAGCGTTTTGCCGGGGTCGATTTCGGCGGTGATTTCCTCGCCCGGTTCCATGCCGTAGAAAAAGGCACGGGTGGGCAGGGTGCGCACGGGGCCGTATTGGCGGTGGCGGCCCATGTAATCCAGAAACACCTTGGGATACATCAGATAGCCGTTCAGGTCTTCGTCATCCACTTCGAACCCTTCCAGCTCCTTGGACAGATCGGCGCGGGCCTGTTCCAGATCGACGGGCGGCAGGTGCGCGCCGGGGCGGGAGGTGTCGGGTTTCTCGCCTTTCAGCACCTTGTTGATCAGCGCCTTTGGAAAGCCGCCGGGGGGCTGGCCCAGATTGCCGCGCATCATGTCGATCACGGAGTCGGGGAAGGATACGTCGCTGTCGGGGTCTTCGACCTGTTCGCGGGTCAGGTTCTGGCTGACCATCATCAGCGCCATGTCGCCGACCACCTTGGATGACGGCGTGACCTTGACGATATCACCGAACATACGGTTCACATCGGCATAGGTCTGCGCGACCTCGTGCCAGCGATCCTCAAGTCCAAGCGAGCGTGCCTGTGCCTTCAGGTTGGTAAACTGGCCACCGGGCATTTCGTGCAGGTAGACTTCGGATGCTGGCGCGGCAAGGCCTGATTCAAACGCCACATATTGGGCACGCACGGCCTCCCAATAATCGGAAACCTCGCGCACATGGCCGATGTCCAGTCCGGTGTCGCGTTTCGTGTGGCGCAGGGCTTCGACGATAGAGCCAAGGCAAGCCTGCGAGGTGCCGCCGGAAAATGCGTCCATTGCCACGTCCACCGCATCGACGCCCGCATCCGAGGCCGCAAGGATGGTTGCGCCTGCGATGCCGGATGTGTCGTGTGTGTGAAAATGGATCGGCAGACCGACTTCTTCTTTCAGCGCCCTGACCAGCACCGAGGCAGAGGCGGGTTTCAGCAGGCCGGCCATGTCTTTCAGGCCCAAAATATGCGCCCCTGCCGCTTTCAGGTCTTTGCCCATGGCGACATAATATTTCAGATCGTATTTGGCGCGATCTGGATTCAGGATGTCGCCGGTATAGCAAATGGTGCCTTCGCAAACCTTATCGGTGGCAATCACCGCATCCATCGCCACACGCATGTTTTCAACCCAGTTCAGGCTGTCGAACACGCGGAACACGTCAACGCCACTGGCCGCGGCCTGTTTGACAAAGGCCTGCACCACGTTGTCGGGGTAGTTGGTATAGCCAACGCCGTTGCTGGCGCGCAGCAACATTTGCGACATCACGTTGGGCAGGGCCTTGCGCAGGTCGCGCAGGCGTTGCCACGGGCATTCCTGCAGGAAACGGTAAGCCACATCAAAGGTTGCCCCGCCCCAGCATTCCACCGAAAACAGTTGCGGCAGGTTGGCGGCATAGGTGGGGGCAACGCGGATCATGTCGATGCTGCGCATCCGTGTGGCCAGCAGGGACTGGTGCCCGTCCCGCATGGTGGTGTCGGTCAGCAGCAGTTGCTTTTGCGCGGCCATCCAGTCGGCCACCGCTTGCGGGCCTTTTTGCTCCAGCAGGTTGCGGGTGCCCGCGGCGGGATCGGCCTGCGGGGCAGGGGGATGCGGGGTTTTCACCTTTGCGGAAGGCTCGGACCGCCCTTCGGTTTCGGGGTGACCGTTGACGGTGATATCCGCGATATAGGTCAGGATTTTGGTGGCGCGGTCGCGGCGTTTCTTGAATTTGAACAGCTCGGGCGTGTTGTCGATGAATTTGGTGGTATAGCTGTTGTCCAGAAAGGTCGGGTGGCGCAGCAGGTTTTCGACAAAGGCGATGTTGGTGGATACGCCGCGCACACGGAATTCGCGCAGGGCGCGGTCCATCCGCCGGATGGCGGCCTCCGGGGTCTGGGCGTGGGCGGTGATTTTCACCAGCAGACTGTCGTAATAGCGTGTGATCACCCCGCCTGCATAAGCCGTGCCGCCGTCCAGACGGATGCCCATGCCGGTGGCCGAGCGATAGGCGGTGATGCGGCCATAATCGGGGATGAAGTTGTTTTGCGGATCTTCGGTGGTGATGCGGCATTGCAGGGCATGGCCGTTCAGGCGCACCTCGTCCTGACTGGCCTTGCCGGTGGCATCAAACAAGGATTTGCCCTCGGCGATTTTGATTTGGGCCTGCACGATGTCGATGCCGGTCACTTCCTCGGTGACAGTGTGTTCCACCTGCACGCGGGGGTTTACCTCGATGAAATGAAAGGTGCCGGTGTCCATGTCCATCAGGAATTCGACCGTGCCCGCACATTCATAGCCAACATGTTTGCAGATACGCACGCCAAGGTCGCAGATTTCGGCGCGTTGTTCTTCGGTCAGGTAAGGGGCGGGGGCGCGTTCGACCACCTTTTGATTACGGCGCTGCACCGAGCAGTCGCGCTCATACAGGTGATAGATGTTGCCGGCCTGATCGCCCAGTATTTGCACCTCGACGTGGCGGGCGCGGATGATCATCTTTTCCAGATAACCCTCGTCATTGCCAAAGGCCGCAGCTGCCTCGCGCCGACCCTCCAGCAGTTTTTCTTCCAGCTCGTCCTCGTTATTGATCGCGCGCATACCACGGCCACCGCCACCCCAGCTTGCCTTGAGCATCAGCGGATAGCCAACTTCGGCTGCCTGCTTGCGAATTTTGCCTATATCATCGCCCAGAACTTCGGTGGCAGGGATCACCGGCACACCGGCCTCGATCGCCACATCGCGGGCGGATGCCTTGTCGCCCAACTGGCGCATGGTTTTTGCCTTGGGGCCGATGAATGTGATGCCCGCCTCAACGCAGGCATCGACGAAATCGGGGTTTTCCGACAGCAGGCCGTAGCCCGGGTGGATCGCATCGGCGCCCGACATTTTGGCAACCCTGATGATTTCCTCGATGGATAGATAGGCCGCGACCGGCCCCATGCCTTCGCCAATGCGGTAGGCCTCGTCGGCCTTGAAACGATGCAGGCCCAGCTTGTCCTCTTCGGCAAAGATGGCGACGGTTTTCTTGCCCATCTCGTTAGCGGCGCGCATGATGCGGATGGCGATTTCGCCGCGATTGGCAATCAGGATTTTGTTGAATTTCGGCATGTGGCCTCCCTGTGGGTCTGGTCGCTGCTCCCCTGACGAATGGCAGGGTTTGAGGGGGTTGTAAGGTTTGTGAAAGGATTTGACTAGAGTGTGTCTTGGTT
>CAZIDQ010000235.1:0-3735 GCA_964538015.1 uncultured Marinosulfonomonas sp. | reverse complement strand
GATTTCGTCGAGATGGAAAATGCTGGTCTTGGCAACCTGTGTTGCGGTGGCGGTGGCGGTGTGTCTGCCAACCCGCGTGCGGCGGAATTGCAGAACGCGGCCTTCGGATGCAAGGCGGACCAGTTGAACGCGATTGAGGGGTTGGAAGCCGTGGTCGTGCCCTGTGCAAATTGCCGCACGGTGTTCGAAGAAGGTCTGGAAGAACGCGAGATGTATCACCTCGAGGTGTTGGGGCTGGGCGAACTGGTTGCCGAAACCTTGAAGGATATAGAGCAGGCCGAAGGTTGATAATTGATGCGTGATAGCGCAGATTAGACGGATCATGATCAGCCGGATTGCAGAAATAGGGTGCCGATGAACAAACCCGACACCCCCCAAACCAACCCGTCGCCCGAATTCGGCGCGGGGCTTGAGCTGTGTTCGATCCTTGTGGTGGATGACGAGCCGGGGATGCGCAATTTCCTGATGAAAATCCTTGGCCCGCGCTGTAGACGGGTCGAACAGGCCGCCGATGTGGAAGAGGCCTCGCGCCTGCTGGATAACAACCACTATGACATTGTTATCCTTGATAATATCCTACCCGGAAAAACTGGCCTTGAATGGCTGCGTGAACAGCGACAGGTCGGTTTTTTCGCGGATGCCATTCTGATCACTGCCTTTGCCGATCTGGAAACCGCCATTCAGGCGCTGCGGGCGGGGGCGGTGGACTTTGTGCTGAAACCGTTTCGCTCAAACCAGATATTGAACGCGGTGGCCCGCAGTATGGACCGGTTGCACCTGCAACGTGAAAATTTTCTGTTGAAATACGAATTGTCGGCTGATGCCACGGCGGGGCGGGGCCGGTTGCTGGGTAATTCCAAGGAAATCGCCGATATTCGCGAAACTCTGCAACGGGTGGCCCCGCAGCCAACGCCGGTTCTGTTTACTGGCGACACCGGCACTGGCAAGGAAATCGCAGCCCGCACCCTGCACGCCATGTCGGACCGCGCCGACAAACCTTTTGTGCCGGTTAACTGTGCGTCGTTTTCACCCGAAGTGATCGCCAATGAATTGTTCGGCAACGTGCAAAATGATCCAACCCAGACGCATGGGCGACAGGACGGTCTATTGCTGTATGCCAGCGGCGGGACATTGTTCTTTGATGAAATCGCGGAAATGCCGCTGTCGTTGCAGGCCACTCTGCTGCGGGTGATCGAGGAAATGCGCATCCGCCCCTTTGGATCACAACGCGAAGTGCCGCTGAATCTGCGGTTTATCTTTGCCACCAATGCCGACCTTCCGGCGACGGTTGAACAGGGGAAATTCCGCGAGGATCTGTTCCACCGGATCAACGTGCTGAATGTGCGCATGCCTACCTTGCGTGAACGCATCAGTGATCTGCCGGAACTGGCGGCGATGTTCATGAAAAAGCTGTCGCATGAATTGCGCGTACCACCGCTGCCGCTGACCGAACAGGTGCTGTTGAAACTGTCCTGCTATGATTGGCCGGGCAATGTGCGCGAGTTGCGCAATACGATTGAACGCTCGCTTATTCTGGGAGAATTTCCACCCGAGTTTTGCTGCGGTGATGATGATGATACCGATGCCGCACCGGATTCCCTGCAAGCGGTTGAGCGCCGCCATATCCTGACCGTTCTGGACGCTTGCGGTGGCAACCGCGCCGAGGCCGCGCGCCGGTTGGGCGTGTCGCGCAAAACCATCGACCGCAAATGCGCGATGTGGGATGTCTAAGTCGCCGCGAGGGCGGATAAAATGGTTCCACTCGGTCCGCGCCCGCCTGTTGGCGATTGCGCTGTTGCCCATGCTGGTTGTGATGCCGCTGTTTTTGGGGGTGATCGGGGCAAACTGGGCCAACCGGTTCGACAATCTGCTGATCGCCAAAGTGAACGGCGATCTGACCATCGCGCATCAGTATATGCAGGGTATTCTGGAACGCAGCGGCGAACGGGTTCAAGCGCTGGGCGATTCCGCCGAATTCACGCGTGTGATGCAGGGCAATAGTGGCGCTGAAATTGCAACCTATTTGGAATTGGAACGTGCAAATCTGGGGCTGGATTTTCTGTATTTTGTAACGGCGGATGGGCAGATCATATCCGCGTCACCCCTTACCGGAAATGCGAATGTGATGAAATGGCCGGTGGTTCAGCAGGCGATTGCGGGGCAGGATGCCACCGAAATTGACATTTTTCAGGCGGATGATCTGGCCGTGTTCTCCCCTGATCTGGCACAGCAGGCCTTGATAAAGCTGGTCCCGACCGAGGCGGCGGTTCCCACTGACAGACAGGCCGAAACGCGTGGCATGGTGGTTCATACGGCAACGGCGGTAAATGCCGGCACCCCCGCTGCCTTGGTCGGTGGGTTGCTGTTGAATCGCAACCTGTCCTTTATTGATACGATCAATGATCTGGTCTATCCGGCGGCGAGCCTGACTGAAGGCAGCCGTGGCACCGCCACCCTGTTTCTGGACGATGTGCGCATCAGCACCAACGTGCGGCTGTTTGAAAACGTCCGCGCCTTGGGCACCCGCGTGTCGGCCATTGTGCGATCAACCGTGCTGGATGGTGGCAAGGTCTGGCTGGACCGCGCGTTCGTGGTGAATGATTGGTACATTTCGGCGTATGAGCCGATTGTGGACAGTTTTGGAAATCGGGTCGGGATGCTCTATGTCGGGTTTCTGGATACGCCGTTTCAGGCCGCCAAACAGCAAACCCTGAAAACTATCCTTGGCGGGTTTTTGTTATTGGTTTTGTTGTCCGTGCCGATCTTTTTGCGCTGGGCAGGCGGGATCATCAAGCCGCTGGAACGTATGGTTGCGACCATTACCAAAGTCGAGGATGGCGACATGGGCGCGCGGACCGCTCTGCTTGCAGGGCAGGACGAAGTCGGCCGCGTGGCTGGCCATTTGGATAACCTGCTGGACCAGTTGCAGGAACGCGACCAGAAATTGCGTGACTGGGCCGAAGAGCTGAACCGCCGTGTTGACGAGCGCACCCGCGAGTTAAGCGATGCCAATCAACGGCTTGAGGCCACAACAAAACAGCTGGTTGTGGCTGAAAAACTGGCCGCCATCGGTGAAATCACCGCCGGTATTGCCCATGAGATAAACAACCCGATTGCCGTGATACAGGGCAATCTGGATGTGATCCGGCAAGAGGTGGGGGATGATACGGGTCTGGATACCGAATTTGGCCTGATTTACGAGCAGGTCCACAGTGTAAATGTATTGGTCAGCAAACTGCTGCAATTCGCCCGCCCCGAGGAATACGCCGGTTTTGTCGAACACCATGTGCCGGACGAGGTGATCAACGACAGTATTCCGCTGGTGCAGCATCTGCTGGGCAAGGGAAATATTGAACTGGTGCTGGACCTGCACGCAGATCGCCCCGTTGCGATGAACCGCACCGAATTGCAGCAGGTTCTGATCAATCTGATCGTCAATGCCATCCACGCCATGCCCAAAGGCGGCACCCTGACGTTGCGTTCAACCAACAAGGAAGAAGGCGATGTGCAGGGGGTGGAAATCGAGGTTACGGACACCGGAACCGGCATGTCGCCCGAGGTGCTGGGATGTGTGTTTGATCCGTTCTTTACCACCAAACAGGCCGAAGGCACGGGGCTGGGCCTGTCGATCAGTCAAAAACTGGTCTCGCGTAGTGGCGGGCAGATACGGGCGCGCAGTCAGCAAGGGGTTGGCACCAGTTTTTCTGTCTGGGTTCCGGCCGCGCAGTTTGAGTA
>CAZIDQ010000234.1:0-3771 GCA_964538015.1 uncultured Marinosulfonomonas sp. | reverse complement strand
AACCCCTTTTAGATGTGAGAGAAATGCCCGAAACTGCCCCCTTCCTTGATACTGCCTTCTGGATCACCTCGGGCTTTATCGCCCTGTTGTTGCTGTTATCGGCATTCTTTTCCGGTTCGGAAACCGCGCTGACGGCGGCATCACGCGGCAAACTGCGCGCGCAGGCCGACAAGGGCAACAAAGGCGCAAAACAGGCGCTGGATGTGACCGAAGACACCGAACGGCTGATCGGCGCGGTGTTGCTGGGCAACAACCTTGTGAACATCCTTGCGGCATCATTGGCCACCGCCCTGTTCACCCGCCTGTTTGGCGAAAGCGGTGTGGCACTGGCCACCTTGCTGATGACCTTCCTTGTGCTGGTCTTTGCCGAGGTGCTGCCAAAAACCTATGCCATTACAAACCCCGAATCTGCCGCCGCCCGCGTGTCGCCGGTGATCCGGCTGGTTGTCACCGTGTTTTCCCCCATCGTTGCCGCAATCCGCTGGTTCGTGCGCCTGATGCTGCGGCTGTTCGGGGTCAAGGTAGATCCCGATAGCCAAATGCTGGCGGTACGCGAGGAAATCGCGGGCGCCATTTCGCTGGGCCATTCCGAAGGCGTGGTGGAAAAAGAGGACCGCGACCGCATTCTGGGCGCGCTGGACCTGAGTGATCGCACGGTCGAGGAAATCATGCTGCACCGCTCGAAAATCGAGATGATAGATGTGGCAGATGATCCGCAAGCCGTTCTGGCGCAATGCCTGAATTCGGCCCACACCCGCCTGCCGCTGTACCGCGATGATCCGGAAAACATCATCGGGGTGATCCACGCCAAAGACCTGCTGCGCGCCATGCATAAACTGATGGTGCAAAAAGAAGCATCATTCGAGGCGTTGAACGGGTTTGACGTATTGCAGGTGGCCAAGAAACCCTATTTCGTACCCGAAACCACCACGCTTGACGACCAGATGCGCCAGTTTCTAAGGCGGCACGCGCATTTCGCACTGGTGGTGGATGAATATGGATCGTTGCAGGGTCTGATCACGCTCGAGGATATTCTGGAAGAGATTGTCGGTGAAATCACCGATGAATTCGACAAGGGCGACGAGCCGACAATCTACAAATCCGACGATGGGGGGTTTGTGGTTGAAGGGGCAATGACCATCCGCGATCTGAACCGCACCACCGACTGGAACCTACCGGACGAAGAGGCCATCACCGTTGCCGGTCTGGTCATTCACGAGGCCCAAATGATCCCGTCCGAAGGGCAGGTATTTTCGTTCCACGGGTTCCGGTTTGAAGTGCTGGAACGACAAGCCAACCGGATTATGAAGCTAAAGATCAAACCGTTGTAGCACTGCCAAGGAGGGATCATGACAGACATCATCCACAAAGGCGCCTGCCTGTGCGGTGCGGTGCAATTTAGCGTCATCGGCCCCCTGCCCGACCCCAACGCCTGCCACTGTACCAAATGCCGCAAAACCTCGGGGCATTTCGAAGCCTCGGTCGATGTGCCCCGCAATGTATTATCGGTGCAGGGCGACCAGAACATCACGTGGTTTCAATCCAGTGAAAAAGTGCGGCGCGGGTTTTGCCGCATCTGTGGCTCGAACCTGTTTTGGGATCCGGTGTTTCAGGACTGGACCGCCATACTGATGGGCGCGTTTGACGGCCCGACAGGGGCAAAGCTGGCGTTGCACATCTTTGTTGCCGACAAAGGGGATTATTACGAAATAAAGGACGGGTTGCCGCAAAACGCGCAGTAAACCTGCGCCTTTTCTTTGGAATGCGTGCCGTTATAACCCCGCCGCGCGGCGTCTTTCGTCGATTTTCCCATCCCGATACAACAGGTTATAGGTGTCAAACGGAATGATCCCCTGATCCAGCGTCACAAAATGCACGCAGGACCGTTTCACCCGTGACAGGCTGAAATTATAGGGGTCCAGAAATTCGGAAATTGCTACGCGGAACAGGTTTTTATAACCGATGGATTCGGGTGTTTCGATTTGCGGCAGGCAACACAGCAATGCTTCCAGCCGCTGGCTGCTGTTCTTGTCGTTGGTGGATAGCGAAAAGAAATCAAAGATGCGGCTTTTCAGTTCCGGATATTTTTCAAACGTCACCGCGTTGGGGATTTCGGCGGTGATCACGTCCTTGGGGATCATCGAGGTGATCGGCACAATTTCAGTCCCGTTGCGCAGCGCGTAACCGATTGAAATGCTTTCGGGATTGCACGGCAGCGGGATAATGTCACCGGCGGCAAAACCACTGCCCCCGTCTATAATCGCACGGCGGATTTCCGACAGCATGATGCGGTTTTTCTTCGGGTCAAACCCGTCAATCCGCCCCACCGCTTGCACCGGCTGAAACGTCACCCCGCGCACACAAGCCCAGGTCAGCGCGTGATCGACAATCGCCGCGATTTCCCCGTCATTCACGCCCTTTTTAATGACCGCAACCAAAGTGGTGGAAATGCCGTGCGCATTCAGGTTTTCCAGCGCCTGCTGGCGGATTTTATGCAGGTCTGCGCCGCGAATGTCCTTTAGGGCATCGGGCTGGACGGAATCAAATTGCAGATAAACCTCGAACCCTTCGCCCAGCTTGGCCAGTTCGGCGACAAATTCGGGATCGCGGGCGATGCGCAGACCGTTGGTGTTCAGCATCACATGCCGGATCGGTTTGGTCATGGTCAGTTTCAGAATGTCCATGATCTGCGGGTGGATCGTCGGCTCGCCGCCGGAAATCTGCACCAGATCAGGCTCGCCTTCGCTGGCGACCAGAATATCCAGCATCTGTTCCACTTCGGCCAGCGTTCTGGTGCCATCCTTGGCGGGGCTGGAATTGGCAAAGCACACCGGACAGGTCAGATTGCATTCCTCGTTCACCTCGATGATCGCAAGGCAGGAATGCTGTTCGTGATCAGGGCAAAGGCCGCAATCAAACGGGCAGCCATAGTCGATTTTGGTTTGCGGTTGCAGCGGTAGATCACCGGGTTTCAGATAATCAATCGCGGCCAGAAAATAATCGGCATCGGTTGAAACAAGCGTTTTTTGCACCCCGTGGTCGCGGCAGCGTTTTTGGTAATAGACGTTGTCGCCATCGCGGATCACCTTGGCTGGCACCAGTTGCAAACATTCCTCGCACATCGTGGTGACCTGCCCCAGAAAGATGTAAGGCGTTACCTTGCGGATCGTGTCGGTCAGGCTTGCTGACGGGCGTGTGTTATCATCCATAGTCCGTATACCACCAATATTGCACATGCGATGTGAAAGCTGTTGAAGGGGCCAAATACCGCCCCGTAGGGTTTAAAAAACTCCCAGATAAACCTTTGGCCACCATAGATGATACACATCAGATAGAAACCGTATTTGCGAAAGAAATCGGGCCGGTAGCGGATTAATGCCAACCACAGAACCAATGCCAGCGCCATCATACCGCTTTCGTATAATTGCACCGGATGGCGCGGGCCGTCGCCGAAATCCACCGCCCACGGAACATTGGTAAAGGTGCCATAGGTCTGATCCGGCAGGCCGGTGAAAAAGCAGCCCCAGCGGCCAATCACGGTGGAAATGGTAAAGGCAGGCACGAACAACGCGCCGGTGGATGTTTTTACGCCCATGAATTTCTTGGACAGTTCCACCATCAGGATCGCCCCCAGCAGAGCCCCCAAAATTGATCGCCCCAACCCGCCGATGCCGCTGGCCCAAAGGTTCAGCGTTCCCAGTGCAAACGCACCCCAGATCGCCCCCATCGCCAAGCCGACATAGTAAACCGTGCCGATCCGCTCAATCCGCG
>CAZIDQ010000233.1:0-3810 GCA_964538015.1 uncultured Marinosulfonomonas sp. | reverse complement strand
CACATCGAAAATCGCACAGGAAAAATCCAGCCGTTCCTTGATGTTCACCGACCACGATGTATTGGCCAATGTCGCGCCCATCTGGTCGGCCACCGACATGAACAGGTTGTTGAACACTTCCAGCAACACGGGGTCCGCATCGGTTCCAGCCGCCGCGGCGCGCTGTTTCTTTTGCCCGCGTTCAATCACCAGATTGCCCAGCGCATCGACCTGCGCCACCCAGCCTGCCTCGATGATGTTGGTGCCGGTGGGTTCCGTGATGATCGCAGGGCCGGCCACCTTGGCCCCCTGCCCCAAATCCTCACGCTGATACAATGGCGCCATGCCCGCCGCGCCTTCCGCATAAAACGGCACATGCGCCACCGGTTTGGCCGTATCGCCCTTATGTCCCAGCCCCTTCGGGGCCTCGCCCGTATCCCCCACGGCCTCGGCGCTGACCATATCAAACAGGATCGCCCGCTCCGGCGAGATAAACCCGAACCGCTGCTTATGCGCCGTTTCAAACGCTGCTTGCATCCCGTCCGCCGTGCCAAAAGGCACCTCAAGCGCCTGATGCGAGCCGTCATAGCGCAGATAAGCCATTGCAATGCAGGACACCTGCGCCACCCCTTGTGCTTGCACCTCGGCTTCGGCTTCGGCCTGAATATCTGCCAGAACCTCGCCCGCCTGCGCCACCTGTTCCAGCGGCACATCCACCTGCCGTTCGCGCAGCGCGCGGATTTCGGCCAGCCCCATGCCATAGGCCGACAACACCCCCGCATAGGGGTGCACAAACACGCGGCGCATGCCCAGCGCATCGGCCACAAGGCAGGCGTGCTGCCCGCCAGCCCCGCCGAAACATTGCAGGGTATAGCCGGTCACATCATGGCCGCGCTGCACGCTGATCTTCTTGATCGCGTTGGCCATGTTATCAACCGCGATGCGCAAAAATCCTTCGGCCACAGCCTCGGGGGTTTGCTGTGGTAGGCCGGTAGCGGCGGCAATTTCCGCAGCCATTTCGATGAACTTGCGGCGCACCACATCCACATCCAGCGGCAGATCGCCATCCGGCCCGAACACATGCGGGAAATGATCCGCATTCAGCTTGCCCAGCATCACGTTGCAATCGGTCACCGTCAGCGGCCCACCGCGCCGATAACAGGCCGGACCGGGATCAGCGCCCGCACTTTGCGGCCCCACCTGATAGCGCCCGTCCGCAAACGTCAGGATCGAGCCACCACCGGCGGCCACCGTATGAATATCCATCATCGGCGCGCGCATCCGCACACCGGCCACTTCGGTTTCAAACGACCGCTCGTAAGCGCCTGCATAATGGCTGACGTCGGTCGATGTGCCGCCCATGTCAAAACCGATCAGCCGCTGATAGCCCGCCACCTCGCCTGTTTTGACCATACCGACAATCCCGCCTGCCGGTCCCGACAGGATCGCATCCTTGCCCTGAAACAGCGCCGCATCGGTCAGACCACCATTGGACTGCATGAACAACAGCCGCTCGCAACCGCCTTTGCCCACGTCCAGCGCACCGGCCACCTGTTCCACATAGCGCCGCAGAATGGGCGACAGATACGCATCCACCACCGTGGTATCGCCACGCCCGACCAGCTTGGCCAGACGCGAAACCTCGTGACTGACCGAAACCTGCGTAAAGCCAACCTCGCGCGCGATTTCGGCCACACGGGCCTCGTGCGCGGGGTTCAGATAGCCGTGCAGAAACGCAATCGCCACCGCGCGGATGCCGCTGTCATAGCCCGCCTGCAATGCAGCTCGCGCCGCGCCCTCGTTTAGCGGTGTCACCACGCCGCCATCAGCATCCAGCCGCTCGGGCACTTCGGCCACGTCTTCATACAGTAGATCGGGGCGTTTGATTTCCAGATCAAACAGTTTGGGGCGGGTCTGGTAGCCGATCAACAGCAGGTCACGGAATCCTTGGGTGATCAACAACAGCGTGCGTTCGCCTTTGCGTTCCAGCAAAGCATTGGTGGCCACCGTGGTGCCCATCTTGACCGCCGAAATCGCGCCTTCGGGCAACGGATCATCCGCCCCCAGACCCAACAATTCGCGGATACCCTGCACCGCCGCATCCCTATAGCGTTCGGGATTTTCCGACAGCAGTTTATGCGTCACCACCCCGCCATCGGGGCGCCGCGCCACCACGTCGGTAAAGGTGCCGCCACGGTCGATCCAGAATTCCCACTGTGCTTTGCTCATGCCCCACTCCTTTGTCAAAGCAAGGCTTTGCGAAACCCGCAGGGGATGTCAACGTAGCTACTTGAATTTATCCATCAGTTTTTGCATCGGGTTGCGGTCATCCACCGGATCAGCCTTTGGCGCATCTTTGGTAGCAGATGGTTTTTCGGCCTTCTTGGCCTTGACCGGCGGCTTCATCCGCAGGCCAATCGCGTTCAAAAACTTCGCACTGTCCCCTTCGGCCAGATCAACAGCCCCGTCGCCAATGCCGCGTAGCAGGTCATCCAGCCATTCGGCATCCGCCTTGGCGAAATCATGCAGCACATAGCCCGACACGCGATCCTTGTGGCCCGGATGGCCGATACCGATCCGCACACGGCTATAGTCCGGCCCAATATGCTGATGGATCGAGCGCAAACCGTTGTGGCCCGCATGCCCGCCGCCCTGTTTGACACGGATTTTACCGGGTGCCAGATCCAGTTCGTCATGGAACACCACCACATCGTCCGGCGTAAGCTTGTAAAACCGCATTGCTTCGCCCACGGATTGCCCCGACAGGTTCATAAAAGTTTCCGGTTTCAGAAGGATCACCTTTTCGCGGCCCAACCGTCCTTCGCTAACGCTGCCCTGAAACTTGCCTCGCCACGGTGCAAACCCGTGATCCGGCGCAATCTGCTCCAGCGCCATGAACCCGACATTATGGCGGTTATGCGCATATTTCGCACCGGGGTTCCCAAGACCGACAAACAAACGCATCGCGATTTCCTTTTCCTTGCAGATTGCCGGACCCTATCCAGCCGCCCGTAAAAACGCAAACGCGAGGCCCGATGGGCCCCGCGTTCAATCTGTAGCGATAGTAGAGGGGAGGGATTACTCCTCGCCACCCTCTTCGGTTGCTTCTTCTTCGCCCTCGGCTGCTTCGCCTTCAGCGCCTTCGGCTGCTTCGGCTTCGGCTGCTTCGTCAGCGGCAGTCGCAACTGTCGGTGCTTGCACGTTGGCGATAACAAAGTCGCGGTCGGTGATCGTCGGTGTCACACCTTTGGGCAGCTCGATGCTGGAAATGGTGATCGTATCACCCAGATCCAGACCGGCCAGATCCACAGTGATGTGATCCGGAATATCGCCGGCCATCACGTTCAGTTCCACTTCGGGACGCACAACTGTCAGAACGCCACCTTTGGCCAGGCCAACGCATTCTTCTTCGTTGATGAACTCAACGTGGATCGCAAGGTCGATGCGGCTGTCGCGGTGCAGACGCAGAAAATCAACGTGGATCGGAAGGTCTTTGACAACATCACGCTGGATGTCGCGGCAAACAACGCGCACGTCGTCATGGCCTTCGACTTTCAGGTTGAACAGGGTCGACAGAAAACCGCCTGCACGCAACTGTTTGATCAGCACATTGAAAGGGATGTTGATCGCAACCGGATCAGCGCTCCCGCCATATGCGACACCGGGCACCATGCCCTCACGGCGTGCTTGACGGGCGGCCCCCTTGCCTGTCCCCGCGCGTGCCGTGGCAATAAGATCTGGAATCTTGCCAGCCATTGTAATTCTCCTAGGTTAGTGCGGGCTCCTCCAAGGGTGTAGTCCCGCGTGAAGTCGCGCGTATAGACGGGAATC
>CAZIDQ010000232.1:0-3860 GCA_964538015.1 uncultured Marinosulfonomonas sp. | reverse complement strand
GGGGTGATCACGGATCGGGGAAATCGCCAACGGCTGATGGTGCAGGCCGATATCCTGCGCCTGTTGCTGACCTTGGGCGTGGTTGCGTTAATTCTGTCCGGCCCCGCCCTGCCCTTGCCAGATAGCGATGGTCAGGCGTTCACCCTGATCCTTGGCCTGTGCGCCGCTGCCTTTCTGCTGGGATCCGCCGAAGTGATCCGCGACAACGCCGCCCAAACCGCCCTGCCCTCGATTGTGGACAAGCAACACCTTGAGGTCGCCAACGGCCAGATGTGGAGCATCGAGCAGATCATGGGGCAATTCGTCGGCCCGCCGCTGGCCGGTCTGCTGATTGCCTATGCGGTGCCGCTGCCCTTTGCGGTGGATGCCGTGACATTCGCCATTGCCGCGTGGTGTGTCTGGCTGATTGCGATGCCTGCCCGCACCACGGTCAAACTGCCCAATGGGTTCTGGCAACAAATGCGCGAAGGCATGGCGTGGATTTACGCCCATAAACTGATCCTGCGCCTTGCGATCATGCTGGGGGTTTTAAACATGATGCACATGATCACCCTGACGGTGCTGGTGTTGTTCAGCCAGGAAATTCTGGGACTGGGTGCTGCGGGCTTTGGCATTTTGATGACAGCCGAGGCAGTGGGTGGTGTGCTGGGCGGTCTGCTCGCCCCGCGCATCATTGCACACATTGGAGCGGGGGCTAGCCTGAAGATCGCGCTGGCCATAACGCCATTCTACTACCTGCTAATCGCCCTCACCTCGAGCGCCTATGTGGTGGCCATTGCCCTGTTCATCGGAATGCTGGCCGCTCTGCTGTGGAATGTGGTCACCGTATCCTTGCGCCAACGTGAAATACCCGACGAATTACTGGGCCGTGTCAACAGCATTTACCGTTTCTTTGGCTGGGGCACCATGCCCGTCGGCGCGCTGATCGGCGGCAGTCTGGTGGCAATGTTTGAACCGGAACTGGGCCGCGAGACCGCCCTACGCCTCCCGTTTCTGGTCAGTGCGATTGGCGGGTTTGGGCTGTTTATTTACGGCATCTTCAAACTCGACCTGCGGTAAAAAAAGACCCGGCACAAAGGCCGGGTCAGTCCAACAGGGAGGATGCATGTCATAACCCCGACATGCAGGGGATTCGTTTTAATCGCCGCTAGGCAACCAATCTATACCCGCCAGATTCGGTCACAAGAAGGCGGGCATTTGACGGATCTGGTTCTATTTTTTGACGAAGACGGTAAATATGTGTCTCTAATGTGTGCGTGGTCACGCCCGCATTATAGCCCCAAACTTCGTGCAGCAGCACATCGCGGGCCACAACGCCTTCGGTTGCGCGGTACAGGAATTTCAGGATATTCGTTTCCTTTTCGGTCAGCCGGATTTTACGGTCGTCCTCGGTGATCAGCATCTTCATCGCCGGTTTGAAGGTGTATGGCCCAAGGGTAAACACGGCATCCTCGGACTGTTCATGCTGGCGCAACTGGGCGCGGATACGGGCCAACAGCACGGGGAATTTAAACGGCTTGGTCACATAATCATTCGCGCCCGCGTCCAGCCCCAAAATGGTGTCGGCATCGGAATCGTGGCCAGTCAGCATCAGCACGGGGCATTTCACCCCCTGTTTACGCATTAGGCGGCACAATTCCCGCCCGTCGGTATCAGGCAAGCCCACATCAAGGATCACCAGATCATAAAGCGCCTCTTTGGCCTTGATCATTGCACCCGCACCATCGGCGGCCTCGAACACATCGAAATCCTCGGTCATGACCAGTTGCTCGGACAATGCCTCGCGCAGATCGTCGTCGTCATCGACCAGAAGGATTTTCTTTACGTTGTTGCTCATCACCGGCTCCTTTGCGCGTGCTGTTCTATATAAACTGTGCCGGATTGGCAGTTTCAACAAGGGGCAGAGGCATTTTCTCACGCATCCGTGTGTAATCTCACGCATCCGTGTCAAAAACGCGCTATATGTTTCAAGTTTCTGCAATAATCGCTACATGATGCGTAACGAACTGAAACAAGGACTGCTGATGCCCCTGCGCCCCGATACCATCGAAATGCTGGCCCGCGCCCGTGCCGACCTGCGCATGGGGGTGCCGGTGGTGCTGTTTAATGGCGACCGTGCGGCGTTGGTGCTGGCAGCGGAAACCCTGTCGCCCGAACGGCTGGCGCAGGTTCAGACACTTGAGGGCGCGTCGGTTCTGGCCATTACAGCACGGCGTGCCGAGACATTAAAAACCGCCGCCTATGACGGCGATCTGGCGCGGATTGTGCTGCCAGGCGATGCAACGCTGGCATGGGTTCACGGGGTGGCCGATCCGGCGGATGATCTGAAAATGCCGATGAAAGGCCCGCTGTTGGGCTTGCGCGATGGCCCCGCCGACCTGTCCCGCGCCGCGCTGCAACTGGTCAAATCCGCCCGCCTTCTGCCCGCCTCTCTGTTGCTGGAGGTCCCTGTCACGTTTGCCGCTGATAACAATCTGACCCCGATTGATCTGGCAAAAACCACTGACGCCCTGACCGCCACCAGCCCGTTGTCCGAGGTGATCAGCGCCCGCCTGCCTCTGTCGGTATCCGAGGCGGGCCGGTTGCACATTTTCCGCCCCGAAGACGGCGGCGAAGAGCATTACGCGGTGGAAATCGGCCAGCCGGACCGTGCCAAACCCGTGCTGACGCGGCTGCATTCGGCCTGCTTCACCGGCGATCTGCTGGGGTCACTGAAATGCGACTGCGGCCCGCAATTGCGCGCAGCACTGGCGATGATGGGGGACGAGGGGCATGGTGTCTTGCTCTACCTCAATCAAGAAGGGCGCGGCATCGGTCTGGCCAATAAAATGCGCGCCTATTCCTTGCAGGATCAGGGCTTTGATACAGTCGAGGCCAACCACCGGCTGGGGTTCGAGGATGACGAACGCGATTTTCTGATCGGTGCGAACATCCTGAAACAAATGGGGTTTTCACAGGTGCGCCTGCTGACCAACAACCCGAAAAAGGTGGAAATGATGCAGGGCGCGGGGCTGATTGTGACCGAACGCGTTCCGCTGAAGGTGGGGCATACGGCCCATAATGAGGGCTATCTAAAAACCAAAGCCGACAAATCTGGGCACTTGCTATGACTGCGAATGATCTGGTTCTGACCAAAACGGGCATCCGTTTTCAAAACCGGCTGATCCCCTGTTCCATTGGTCGTGGTGGCATCACAACAGATAAACGCGAAGGGGACGGGGCAACACCTGCGGGCCGTCACCGGATCATGGGGCTTTATTACCGTCCCGACCGCCTGCCAGCGCCCGCCCCTTGGGCCATCCCGATCCGCCCGTTTGATCTGTGGTCCGACGACATCAACGATCCCGCCTATAATCACCTTGTCCGCACACCGCATCCATTCAGCCACGAATCCATGCGCCGCGCCGACCCGCTGTACGATATGGTGTTGATCACCGACTGGAACTGGCCCCGCGCCATTCCCGGCAAAGGCTCGGCCATCTTCCTGCATATCTGGCGCAAACCGCATCACCCGACCGAAGGCTGCATCGGTTTTTCTCGCACAGATCTGCACCGCATCATCCAACACATCACACCGAACGAAACCTGCCTGATCATCCCCGATCTTTGTTCCTGAAATATCCCCGCGCGGAGCGCATAGAATCTCTTACCCGTAATCCCGCGCCCCAAAAATGGCCGAGCCAACCCGAACATGGCTCGCCCCCATCGCCACGGCGCGCTCAAAGTCACTACTCATCCCCATCGACAGGCCCGCAACCCCGTTGCGTTCGGCAATCTTGCGCAGCAATGCAAAATGCAGGCTGGGTTCCTCATCGGCGGGCGGGATACACATCAGCCCCACCACCGGCAAATCCAGCGCG
>CAZIDQ010000231.1:0-3897 GCA_964538015.1 uncultured Marinosulfonomonas sp. | reverse complement strand
AAGGGCACTCTGGTTGCGCTGGATCATTTGAACGGTCGTCCTGCGGCGGCACTGATGGTCGATGGAAAACTACAGGATTTATTGCTGTCCCCGCCCGATGGCGCGGCCCCGACCCCCGGTGCGATTTACCGCGCTGTGGTGGACCGCCCGCTCAAGGGGCAGGGGGGCATGATGTTGCGCCTACCCGACGGCCAGACCGCGTTCCTGCGTCAAGGCAAGGGGCTACGCCCCGGCCAGACCATGCTGGTGCAGGTCACCGGCTATGCCGAGGGCGGCAAGGCGGTGCCGGTCACCCATAAGGTGCTGTTCAAAAGCCGCTATGCGATTGTTACGCCGGATGCGCCGGGGCTGAATATCTCGCGCTCTATTCGTGACGAGGATGAGCGTGACCGCCTGCTGGAAATTGCCCATATCGCGATGGATGGCTCGGATTTCGGGCTGATCGTGCGATCCTCCTGCGACGGAGTTTCCTCTGATGACATCGAGGAAGACATCGCTGATATGCGCGGGGCTGCCACTGAAGTGATGGCAGGGGCCGACGGCAACACATCCGAACTGCTAATGGATGGCCCCGATGCGCATCACCTTGGCTGGCGCGATTGGAGTGCGCCTGATCTGGTGGCCAGCAATGACGGATCCTTCGAGGACCACGGCGTGCTGGATGCGCTGGTGGAACTGGAAACCACCCATGTGCAGTTGAGTGGCGGTGCGTCAATCTATGTGGAACCCACCCGCGCGCTGGTGGCCGTGGATGTGAACACTGGCGGCGATACATCCCCCGCTGCAGGGCTAAAGGCCAATCTGGCCTGCGCCCGCGAATTGCCACGCCAGTTGCGCCTGCGCGGTCTGGGCGGCCAGATCACGCTGGACCTTGCCCCGATGGCGAAAAAGGACCGTAAACAGTTTGAAAACGCCCTGCGCAACGCCCTTCGCGCCGACAGCACCGAAACGGCGTTGGTTGGCTGGACCCCGCTGGGCCATTACGAGCTGCAACGAAAACGCGAACGCCTGCCTATTTCCTTGGGCTAAGGTCCAGCATTGCAGCTAATTTTTCGTATACAGCCCCGGCCACGATATCCGCACCCGTCGGGGAAAAATGCACTTCATCGGACAGGAAAACATCCTTTCCATCACTAAATGCACAGTTTCCCTTTTGGTAGGTGTCGCAGAACAGATTCTCCATTGAAAGTGTCTGAACGCCGGCAGCATTGGCGGCCTTCTCCAGAAGGCGTCGGGTGCGTTGGGTGTTGTCGTGGAATTCCAGAATGGAGATGCCCAATTTAGGCACCTTGTTGTCGCGCAATAATATCCTGCCCGCCGCATCGGTAACTTCGTACTCCGAGGTAGGATGGGGCAGGAGCAACAAGACAGGCGCGCCGATCCTGTCGATGCTTTGCCTGAAAGTATCGGCAAACCCTGCTGCCGATGCCTGACCAACCTGTTGCAGGGCATCAGGGGATTCCAGATAAACCGGCCAGTTGGCTACAACGATCACAGCGTCAAACCCTGAATCGCGAATGAATGTGCTGGCTCTGCCGACAAATTCGATGCAAGGGTCTTTGCCCTTTGTTCCGGTGCGATGAACGCCCCGAACCGGCAGGCAAGAGCCATATGTGATCTGATGCACTTCAACATTATCTGACTGGAGGCTACGGGCAATGCTTCGGGTCAGAGACGCCGCGATAGAATCCCCCCAGACAGCTATTTTCGACTGCCCGCCCTTGTTGTAAATGCAGCGTTCATCCGGGAAATCGGGCTGTCCGTCCCGCATTTGGTATAGGCATTTACCGTCCCATTCGTTCGCGGCATAGAACGAGACCACTTCGGCAGGTAACCGGTCCGGTATCCCGTTGCTTTTGTCCCCATATACACCAAATGCCAAAAATAACGCCATGCCGATACCGGATGCCAAAAACACGCTATTGCGGCTTTGAAGTGGGCCGGTCGCAGTGCGGCGGAACGGTTGCTCGACGAATTTCCACGAGAGATAGGCCAGCACAATGGACAAAAGCGCCAGCGCCAGCATTTCCAGTTGTGGGGGCGGAGCGATGCTGCGAATTCGGGCAAAGGCAAATATCGGTTGATGCCATAAATACGCGCTGTAACTGATCAACCCGATGCCAACGAAAAACGGCAGTGACAGCAGCCGGCCGGTTAGCGTGCCCTTATCGGCGAAAATCAGGATAAACACCGTGCCCAGCACCGGCGCCAGCGTATAGGCAGACGGAAAGGGGGTGGTGTCATTGAACGCAAAGATTGCGAAAACGATCATTGCCAATCCAAGGGCAGCAATGCCTTCTTTTGGGGCGGGGGGGCGTTTTACCATGATGCTGGCGGCGATCGCGCCGGCCATCAGCTCCCAAATGCGCGATCCGGTAAAAAAGAAGTTCTTTTCGGGATCAGCCACGCTTCCCCATTGTGCAAACGCCAGACTTGCGATGGCCAATAAGGAAATCCAAAACGTTCCGGGGCGCGCGCCCCTTTTCCACAGCAATAGCAAAAGCAGCGGGAACAGCAGATAGAACTGCTCTTCCACGGCCAGACTCCATGTGTGGATCAGCGGCTTTTCCCCGGCGGCGGCGGCGAAATAGCCGCTGTCGCGCCAGAAATAGATGTTCGACAGGAACAGGAATGTCGCCAGAACGCTCTGCGAGAACTTCTCCATCTGCACCGGTGTCATCCAGATCCACGCAAAAGGAAGGCAGGACGCAACCACTGTAAAAAGTGCCGGTAAAATGCGCCGCGCGCGCCGTTCGTAAAACCGCAGGATCGAAAACCGGCCTTGTTTCAGGTCATTCAGGATGATTGTGGTAATCAGAAAACCGCTGATCACAAAGAATACATCGACCCCGACATAGCCACCCTGAAATACAGAAAAACCGGCATGGTACAAAATCACCGGCAAAACGGCGATTGCCCGAAGCCCGTCAATTTCCCGTCTGTAGTTCATAGACGCACGACGTGGCCTATAGGGGGGGCTTGGGGCCGCTTTGGAATATCCTGTCCAGTTTCCACGATCGCATCTCCCCTCATTCCCTGCACAGCTTTCTTTTTTGCAAGCTTGGATATTTCGAAGGAACATGCAAGAAAGCATTATGTCATGCCCTATATGCGATAAGAAAACGAATATCAAATACCGGCCGTTTTGTTCCAAACACTGTGCGGATGTGGACCTTGGGCGCTGGTTTAACGGCGCTTATGCGGTTCCGGCGGATACACCCGAGGACATGGATGAAGCTGCAGCCGAGATGGAAAAGTCCAATCTTGCGCCGCATTGATATTTTTATTCAAAACCCTCTGGACACCCGCCAATGCGGCGTCTAGAACACCGCGACCCGAACGATAAAATCGTTCACCCGTGCCCGGGTAGCTCAGGGGTAGAGCAGTGGACTGAAAATCCTCGTGTCGGTGGTTCAAATCCGCCCCCGGGCACCATTTATCTTCTTCTTTGACGCGGTAGATATATGTTCAATGGGTGTTTTTCTTTTCCGGATTAAACCGCATGAAACAACTCCGGACAGCGATGGTTGCAGGTGGCCACCATATTGCCATCCGCACAAGGTCGAGCAGGTCGGTATGTAGACAGACGGCAATGTTGGCGAAGGGATTGACGGCCTTATGGTGCCCCACGTCCCCCGAATGCGCCAAAGATTCGCCCGCTCCCCCTTGAATCCCCGCATTTCCAGCTTATTTTTTCGCCACATTGTGACGCATATCGGCTAAATCCTTAATTTTACTGGGGATTGAGTTTGCCTTTTGCGCGTATCACCTGTTGCGACAACAAAACTCCTCTGCTACACCCTGCACGAAATTCGGTACATGCATCCGCATGTGCCTTGGCAGTCCCTTGTGAAAACTATCACAAATAATAAGGGGACGTTTTGACAGTGGAAGGGC
>CAZIDQ010000230.1:0-3923 GCA_964538015.1 uncultured Marinosulfonomonas sp. | reverse complement strand
TTCCCCTACAAAGAGACCCGCATCCGGCTGGAAAGCGTGCCAAACGCGATTGATCAGGCCGAAGTGGTGGCCGAAAACATGCTGGGTGCTGGCAAGGATTACATCGCCACCCCGTGGTTCTGGTCGGACCAGTTCGATGTGAAATTGCAAATCGCCGGGCTGAATACCGGCTATGACAAGGTGGTCACGCGGGCGGGCGACAAGGAAGGGGCGAGGTCGCACTGGTATTACGCGGGCGACACCCTGCTGGCTGTGGACGCGATGAACGACGCGCGGGCCTATATGATCGGCAAGCGGCTGATCGAGGGCGGAAAATCCCCCGCGCCCGATGTTGTCGCCAACCCCGAAACCGATATGAAATCCCTGCTAAAGGCATGAGGATCATTGCCGGACAGCATCGCGGATTGACGCTTGCCTCGGTCGGCAAGGGGGATGCGGCAGCGCATTTGCGCCCCACCTCGGACCGGGTGCGCGAAAGCCTGTTTTCGGTGCTGCTGGGCGGGGCCTATGGCGATCCGGTGCGCGGCGCCACTGTGCTAGATCTGTTCGCAGGCACCGGCGCGCTGGGGCTTGAGGCCCTGTCGCGCGGGGCGGCGCATTGCACCTTTGTCGATGATGGTCGCAAGGCCCAAAGCCTGCTGCGTGAAAATATTAACCTGACCCGCCGGATGGACGACACAACCGTGTTGAAAACCAGCGCCACCCGCCTGCCCGCCAACAAAGGCCCCGCTTGCACGCTGGTCTTTATGGACCCGCCCTATGGCAAGGGACTGGGCGAACAGGCCCTGCTGTCGGCGCGCGATAACGGGTGGCTGGCGGATGGTGCCCTAATCGTCTGGGAGGAAAAAAACGCACAGTTTCCGCCGGACGGGTTTGAGTTGCACGACCAGCGGCGATACGGGGATACATGGGTAACGATTGTGGAAATGGTATGACGGATATTATCGAAATCCAGCGCGACTGAAGTAAGGTCAACCATGCCGAGATATCTTGAGTTTTGGCCAAGCGGTTTTTGGACTAAAGCCCAGCGTGATAGACTGGCTGAGGATGTTTGCCATAATGCTTGCAACGATGTTCCTCGTTGACCGAATGCTGCCTCACCACTTCCAACCGCGAAACTGGATTATTGGAATGGCCCCTCTTTTCTTTGCAGGGTTGGTTGAAATGGTCATAAACCGAGCTCGGGCACGACGATTATTCCGCGCAATAGCAGAAGCTCCCAAGCGCCGCGACAATCGCCTGTTTTCCTGTCTGACTACGGGGTTTTGGATTTCGGTCCGCCCCGCAAAACCGAGCTGATCCGGGATTGCATCACTGATGTTGTTCCCTGCAAAAACCTTGTGCTTTTGCTACTTTCCCCCGTTGAATATATCCCGCTTCAAATGGGTGGTCTACCTGAGGGAATGACCCGTGAATCACTACTTGAACAGATCTCAAAATGGCGTGCCGAGGCCCGGCTTTAAACCCTTTCGTATACATCCTCGTAACGTACAATGTCATCTTCACCCAGATAGCCGCCCGTCTGCACTTCGATCAGAACCAGCGGCTGTTTACCGGGGTTCTCCAGCCGGTGATGCGCACCCTTGGGGATGTAAACCGCCCCGTTTGTGCGCACCCGCCGCACCCTGTCACCCACCGTTACCCTTGCGGTGCCCTCTACCACGACCCAGTGTTCCGCACGGTGTTTGTGGCTTTGTAAACTAAGGGCCGCGCCGGGGTTCACCACGATCTGTTTCACCTGATAGCGTTTACCCCGCATCAGGTTTTCAAACCGCCCCCACGGGCGAACATCGCCGGTAAAATCCCCCGCTTGTTTTGTCGCTTGCGCCTGCAACGCCGCAACGGCCTCTTTCACCCGCTGGCTGTCGGATTTGCGTGCCACCAGTACCGCGTCATTCATCGCCACCGCGACAATGTCATCCAGCCCGATCCCCACCAGTTCCACCCCGCCGGTTTCCGAGCGCAGCAAGGTATCGTGGCAATCAATCGCTGTGGCCCGATCCGAAGTAACATTCCCCGCTTTGTCCGGTCCGCTTTCCTGCCATACCGCGTGCCAGCCGCCCAGATCGGACCAGCCGCCGCTATAGGGCATCACGGCCAGATTGCTGGCCCGCTCCATGATCGCATAGTCGATCGAGACATCTTCGACCTTGCTCCAAGGCCCATCGGCCAGAGTGGTAAAACCCGCCCCCTCCTGCGCCTTTGCTACCGCATCCTGAACGTTGCCCAACATCTGCGGCGCATGGGTGCGATAGGCGGCCAGAATGGCCTTGGCGGTGAACAGGAATATCCCCGCGTTCCACAGGAATTCCCCATCGGCCAGCATCTGTTCTGCCCGCGCCGAATCGGGCTTTTCAATAAACCGCGCCAATGTTTGCGGCTGTTCCACATCCGCCTTGCCGCCTGCGGACAGTTCCAGCCAACCATACCCCGTTTCTGCCCGTGTTGGGGCAATACCAAAGGTCACCAGATCCCCCGCCAATGCGTGTGGCACTGCCGCTGCAACCGCCAGCCGGAATGCGTCTGCATCGGGGATCATATGGTCCGAGGGCAGCACCAGCATCAGCGCGTTTTCATCCTGCTCGGCCAGCTTTAACGCCGCCGCCAAAACTGCTGGCGCGGTGTTGCGCCCCGCAGGTTCGATCAACACATCCTGCGCCACCGTTTCGATGGCGGCCAGTTGTTCGGCCACAATGAACCGCAACGGCGCTCCGGTCACAATCATGGGCAAGGTATAGCCCTGCGCCGTCACCCGACGGATGGTTGACTGGAACAGGCTTTCCTCGCCCATCAATCGGGCAAACTGTTTAGGATAGCTTTTGCGTGAAAGCGGCCAAAGCCGCGTGCCATTGCCGCCGCACAGGATAACAGGATGTATCAAAGGGAGGGGCATGGCGGGACTCGTGGCTAATAAATGGTTAATCAACTATAAATGGTAAACTGATTAACAATTCGTAAACCGGCGGGCGTCCCTTGACCCGTCGATAGAGTACCGTTCAAATTCCGGCCTTTATCCGCCCCAGGTCGGGTGGAATTTTCCAGCCGGTGACAGGGTGAAAATCTCGCACCCGTCGGCCGTCACCCCGATCGAATGCTCAAACTGCGCCGACAGCGATTTATCGCGTGTTACAGCGGTCCAGTCGTCCTTTAGAACCTTGGTTTCAGGGCGGCCCAGATTGACCATCGGCTCGATGGTGAAAATCATACCCTCTTCCAGCACAGGGCCGGTGCCAGCGCGGCCATAATGCAGCACGTTGGGCGGCGCGTGAAACACCCGCCCCAACCCGTGCCCGCAGAAATCCCGAACCACCGACATGCGGTTGCTTTCCACATAGCTCTGGATCGCGTGGCCGATGTCACCAAAGGTATTGCCCGGCTTCACCGCTTCGATCCCCTTCATCAGCGAGTCATGGGTGACCTGTATCAACCGCTCGGCCTTGCGCCCCAGCTTGCCGGCCACATACATCCGGCTGGTATCACCAAACCAACCGTCGACAATCACGGTCACGTCAATATTCAGAACATCGCCATCCTTGATCCGCTTGTCACCGGGAATACCGTGGCACACCACGTGGTTTACCGAAATGCAGCTGGCGTGCTTGTAGCCTTTGTAACCAATCGTCGCCGAAACCGCGCCTGCATCGTTCACATAGTCCTCGATGAACTTGTCCAGCTCGCCGGTTGTCACACCGGGCACCACCAGCGCGGCCACCTTATCCAGAATTTCCGCTGCCAGTTTACCTGCCGCATGCATCCCTGCAAAATCGCTCTGCTGGTAAATCCGAATACCGTCTTTGGTGACGCGCCCGCCGTTGTCTGTCACAGCCGTTCTCCTGCTTGTTTCGCCCTAGATAATACAGCCAAAGCCAAACATCCAGACACCCAACATCTTTGTTCCATAAATATCCCCGCCGGAGGCATCA
>CAZIDQ010000229.1:0-3930 GCA_964538015.1 uncultured Marinosulfonomonas sp. | reverse complement strand
GGCGTGAACCGCGTTTCTATCGGAATTCAAGCATTAAACGACCCCGATCTACGCCGGCTTGGCCGTTTGCATACCGTGGCCGAGGCCCGCGCGGCCTTTGACACCGCCGCAAACCTGTTTGACCGGATCAATTTCGACCTGATCTATGCACGTCAGGACCAAACCTTGCCGCAATGGCGCGCTGAACTGACCGAAGCGTTGAACATGGCCGCCGATCACCTGTCGCTATACCAACTGACAATCGAATCCGGCACCGCCTTTGGTTCCCGCCATGCCGCCGGTGGTTTGCATGGCCTGCCGCAAGAGGATCTGGCGGCGGATATGTATGAGCTGACGCAGGAATTGACCTCGACCGCCGGTTTTGATGCCTACGAAATATCAAACCACGCCAAAGCCGGTTCGCAATCGCGCCACAACCTGATTTACTGGCAAGCGGGCGATTACGCCGGTATCGGACCGGGGGCGCATGGGCGGCTGACATTGGACGGAGTGCGCTATGCCACCGAATGCCCGAAATCACCGCAAATCTGGCTGGAGTCCGTTCTGAAAACCGGAAACGGGGAACTGCCACGGCAAGCCCAGAGTCCGAATGAACGCGCCGACGAATATCTGATGATGGGGCTACGGGTGACAGACGGGATTGACCTGTTGCGGTATGAAAGGCTTGCTGGGAAACAAATTAATTCTAATAGTATCAATATGTTATCTGAATACGCCCTTGTTAATCTGCACAATAATCGCCTGATTGCCACCCCGCAGGGTCGTCCTGTTCTGAATGCCATCATCAAAGAACTGTTAACGGAGTAAGCACATGAAACTTGTTTGGCTGCTACTTGGGCTTGCCTCTCTTGCATTGGGCATCATCGGTGCGTTTCTGCCGCTGCTGCCTACGGTGCCGCTGGTGCTGCTTTCGGCGTTTTTCTTTTCCAAATCGTCCGACAGGCTGCACAACTGGATGCTGGATCACGCTGTTTTCGGCCCCTGGATCCGTGAATGGCGTGAAAACGGCGGGATGAGCAAGCGGGTCAAGATTTACGCAACCGCGTCAATCCTTGTTGCCTTTGCCATTCCATTCATTATTGGCCTGAAGGCCTATATCATTGCCATTCAGGGTGTCGTTTTGTCCGGCGTTCTGCTGTATATCTGGACGCGTCCTACGTCGTAGCCGACAGCAAGCGGCACAAATCATCCAGTTCCTCGAGCGTTTTATAGCTGATCGTCAGCTTGCCCGATTCCTTGCCAGCCCTGTGATCCACCGAAACTTTCATGCCCAGATTGGCCGATAAATCACCCTCAAGCGCACGGGTATCCGCATCTTTTGCGGGCTGCAATTTCACTTTTTCAGGGCGGGTTTTCGGCCCCTTCGCCAACCGTTCGGTTTCGCGCACCGAAAGCCCCTGCTTCACCACCTGCCGCGCCAACGCAACGGGGTTTTCCGTTGTAATCAGCGCCCGCGCATGACCCGCTGTCAGCTTGCCGTCTTTCAGTAAATCCAGCACTTCTTTAGGCAGTTGCAACAAGCGCATCAGATTGGCAATGTGACTGCGGCTTTTCCCCAATGCGGCAGCCAGTTTTTCTTGCGTATGACCGAATTTATCCATCAACTGCTGATAACCCGCTGCCTCTTCCACCGGGTTCAAATCAGCGCGCTGGATATTCTCGATGATCGCGATTTCCAGCACTTCTATATCGGTATAATCACGAATGATAACCGGCAGCTCATGCAGCTTGGCCATCTGCGCGGCGCGCCAGCGCCTCTCGCCCGCAACAATCTCGTAACCATCTGATTTTTCGCGAACAATCAAGGGCTGAATAACACCCTTTTCCTTAATCGAGGCAGCCAGATCATCCATATCCTGCGCTGGAAAATCGCGTCGTGGCTGATCCGGATTCGGAGCAATCTTTTCGATCGGAATAATCTGCTCTGCCTTTGTCGCCGAACCACCCTCGGACGCTGGCGCCGTATCCGCCGCCACATCCGACATCAGCGCCGAAAGCCCGCGCCCCAAACCACGCCGTTCATGTCTTTTGCTCGCCATCTCAGCTTCCTTTTCTGCTTGGGGTTACAGTGTTTTTCCGCGCCAGTTCATGCGCCAATTCAACATATGCCATCGCGCCTTTTGACGCTGGATCATATTCGATTACCGGCATCCCGAATGACGGCGCCTCGGACACGCGAACATTGCGCGGGATAATGGTTTTGAAAACCAGCTCGCCCAGATTATCTCGTGCATCTTTTTCAACTTGCTGCGACAGGCGGTTTCGACTGTCGTACATCGTCAACACAACCCCTTCGATCCGTAGGTTTTTATTGGCTGTCTGACGTACCTCGCGAACCGAAAGTACCAATTGCGATAGCCCTTCCAACGCGAAAAATTCACTTTGCAGCGGCACCAAAACCGAATGGGCCGAGACCATCGCGTTTACCGTCAAAAGATTTAGCGACGGAGGGCAGTCAATCAGGATAAAATCTAGGTTGTATTGATCCATCGCCGGTTGGCGTAAAGCGTCATATAGCAAAAAACTGCGTTTTTCATTCGATATCAGTTCGATATCAGCCGAGCTTAGATCAGTGGTCGCCGGAACAACTTGTAAGCCTTCAATCTCAGAACTAAGCACAATATCTTGTAGGGGAACGTCGCCCAGCAACAAATCATAGGTATTATACTTGCGCTGTTCGTTTTCAATCCCCAACCCGGTTGATGCATTCCCTTGCGGATCAAGGTCCACCAACAGAACATTAAACCCTTCGGCGGCCAATGCGGCACCCAGATTGATTGTGGTCGTGGTTTTCCCAACGCCGCCTTTCTGGTTTGCGATTGCGATAATGCGTGGCCCCTTCGGGCGGGTCGGATCAGACACGCGATATGCCTCCAATTTTCAGAATTGCGCCGGTAGGATTCGTTTTACTGGGGATTTCTTCCAGATCAAAGCACCAATTCGCCTTTGCCTGAGCAATTTCCTCCAAAAATCTATCCCCTTTGAAGAAAATAGCGATACCAGAAGGGCTTAGGTGCAGATTCGCGAATTCTAGCAATTTGTCTAAAGACGCCAGCGCGCGTGCGGTAAGAATGTCAGCATCCAACCCATCGGTTTCTTCGATTCTTGCTGTGATTACAGTGGCATTCAATCCCAGATCGCGAATAACCGTACGCAAAAAGGTGCATTTTCTTAGGTCGCTTTCAACAAGCGCAAAGCGCGTTTCTGAAGACTCCTCTTTTGCCATTGCCGCCAACACCAACGCAGGAAAGCCTCCACCACTGCCCAAATCCACCCAATGACAGGGGTTATCCGACTGAAACTGGAAAATCTGCGCAGAATCGTGAAAATGGCGCTGCCATAGGGTGTTTAGCGTGCTTTTTGACACCAGATTGATCGCGGGATTCCATTTACGAAGCAACGCAGCGTATTCGTCCAGAAGCCCCATTGTTTCACGTGAAACATTGAATTCGGCTTGAAAGGCCTCGCGATAATCCATGCTTGTCAGGCCTTTTTCTTTCTGTTTGCTTGTTTCATCACCGCAAGAATTAGCGTCAAGGCCGCTGGGGTCATCCCGTCAATTCTTCCTGCTTGTCCGAGCGTAGCTGGTCGCACGGACTTTAATTTCGTCTGAAGCTCGTTCGAGAGGCCGATAACAGCGTTGTAATCGAATCCTTCAGGAATCTGATGGGCTTCGTCGCGTTTCATTGCCTCGACGTCCTTGCTCTGACGCACAATATAATGTGCATAGGTTGCCTGCCGTTTGATCTGCTGCCCAATCTCGAAAGACACAGTTTCGAGTTCAGGGCGCATTTTCACCAGAACGGGAAAGTTAACGTCCTGAAAAGCAAGCAGGGCATAGCCATCCCGCCGCTTGCCATCCTGATTAATTTTAACGCCCTGTGCCGCAACTTCTTTGGGCGTAAATGTCATGTCCTTCAGGCTTGAAAG
>CAZIDQ010000228.1:2254-3957 GCA_964538015.1 uncultured Marinosulfonomonas sp. | reverse complement strand
CACTATTTCGCCATCCGCAAGATGCATTTTCTGATGCGAGCCAAAGCACTAGTGGCCTTTCCCGGCGGATTTGGTACCTTCGATGAATTGTTCGAGGCCCTGACCCTGATTCAGACCCGCAAGATGCAGCCGCTGCCTGTGGTGCTGTTTGGGTCGAAATTTTGGCAACGGGCGATTGATTTTGATTTCCTGATTGGCGAAGGTGTGATTGCACAAAAAGATCGCGAGTTGTTCAGCTTTGTCGAAACGGCTGAACAGGCCATAGAAGTACTACAAGGTTTTTATAATGGGACACCGCCAGAATGAGCCCCAGCCCCCATATACCCAGCCCCAAGGAGTAGTCGCCATGTCGCGCAAATTTTCCATCTTTCTGGTCCTCGCCGTGATTGCGGCGTTCATGGGCTATGCCGCCTGGAAGGTGCTGCTGGCCCCCAGTGATCTGCCCCCCGAAGGGTTCGCCCGTGGCAATGGCCGGATCGAGGCCGATCTGATCGACGTGTCCGCCCGCCTGCCCGGACGGGTCAAAACCATCAACGTGCGCGAAGGTGATCTGGTGAAATCTGGTGATGTGCTGGCCATAATGGACACCGCAGAACTGGAAGCGATGCGCATGCGCTCGCTTGCCGCCGTCGCCAGCGCCGAGGCTGCGGTAACCGTGTCCCAAGCAGGTGTCAGTCAGGCCGAAGCCAAGCTGGCGCTGGCGCAAAGCGAAGTGAAGCGGTCGGAAGAATTGAAACGCAAGGGTGTGGTCTCCCAAGAAGCGCTGGATATCAAGCGCACCGAAGCCCAGCTGTCCGTGGCTGGATTGGCGGCAGCCAAAGCTGGAGTCGAGGCCCAGAAACGCGCCGTGGACGCCGAACTGGCTGCCCTAAAGCAGATCGAAACCCAGATTGCCGACAGCACGCTTTATGCACCCACTGTTGGCCGTGTTTTGTATCGTCTGTCCCAGCCGGGCGAAGTGGTGGGCAGTGGTGGCAAGGTGTTGACGCTGGTCAGTCTGGAAGATGTCTATATGGAATTCTTCCTGCCTGCGACGGCCGCCGCCCGTCTGCAAATCGGTGATGGTGCGCGGATTGTGGTGGATGTGATCCCCAATGTTTCGATCCCCGCTGTGGTGGCCTTTGTCGCCCCGCAAGCGCAATTTACCCCCAAGCAGGTGGAGACTCTGTCCGAGCGCGAAAGCCTGATGTTTCGCATCCGTGTGCGTATCCCACCAGAACTGGTGCAAAACCAGATCGAGCGCGTGAAAACCGGTGTGCGTGGGGTGGCTTGGGTGCGGCTTGCTTCCAAGGCTGGGTTGCCCGAATGGCCCGAGGGTCTGACGCCGCCACTGATCAGCGAACTGCCTGATCCAGCCAACGGGGGCGCAAGCAATTGACGCCAACACCCGCCCATAAAGACGTTGCCGCCAAGCTGACAGCGGTTAGTCATACCTATGGCAAAGTGATGGCGTTGCAGGGCGTCACCCTGACCCTGCCCGCCGGTAAAATGGTTGGTTTACTGGGGCCGGACGGGGTGGGGAAATCCACTCTGATGGGGTTGGTGGCGGGGGCCAAGCGGTTGCAAAGCGGCGCGATTGAAACGCTGGGCGGGGATATGTCAAATGCCCGCCACCGCACACAGATCGGCCGCAAGCTGGCCTTTATGCCGCAAGGGTTGGGGCGCAACCTGTATCACGACCTCAGCCTGTTGGAGAACCTTGA
>CAZIDQ010000228.1:0-2154 GCA_964538015.1 uncultured Marinosulfonomonas sp. | reverse complement strand
GATTTCACCGCTGTAGACAGCGTCAGTTTTGACATTTCCAAGGGCGAGATCTTTGGCTTTCTTGGGTCCAACGGTTGCGGCAAAACCACTACCATGAAGATGCTGACCGGCCTGCTGCCAGCCTCGGAAGGCGAGGCATGGATTTTTGGCAAGCCCGTGGACGCCCAAGATATCAGCACCCGCAACCGCGTCGGATTTATGTCGCAATCCTTTTCCCTATACGGCGAGTTGACGGTGCGCGAAAATCTGGTGCTACATGCGCGTCTGTTCCATCTGGGCGCTGTCAAAACCAAACAGCGCATGGATGAACTGGTGCCACGCTTCGGGCTTGGCCCCTATATGGATCAACGTGCCTCTCAATTGCCGCTGGGCCTTCGCCAACGCCTGTCGCTGGCTGTGGCGGTGATCCACGAGCCGGAAATCCTGATTCTGGATGAGCCAACATCCGGCGTCGATCCACAGGCGCGTGATGCCTTTTGGGACTTGCTGCTGGAGCTGGCACGGCGTGACGGGGTGACGATTTTCATATCGACCCATTTCATGGACGAGGGCATGCGCTGTGATCGCATTTCCCTGATGCACGCGGGTCAGGTTCTGGTCACGGACCAGCCGCAGGAACTGATCAAAAAGCGCGGTGCAGGAAATCTGGAAGAGGCATTCATTGCCTATATTACAGACGTTTTGCCGCCCGAAGATACCAGCGACGAAGGTCTTTTGAACCGCGCCGAAGACACAACCACCAAGACCCGCGAAAGCGGTTTCAGCCTGCGCCGCTTGCTGGCCTATACTTCGCGCGAAGCGATGCAGGTGCGGCGTGATCCGGTGCGGCTGGCTTTCTCGTTTATCGGCAGCGCCATCCTGTTGCTGATCATGTCATTCGGCATCTCGCAAGAGGTGCGCAGCATTCCTTATGCGGTCTATGATCTGGACCAAACCCCCGAAAGCCGCGCCTATCTGTCGGGGTTTGGCGACACGGGGTGGTTTGAAAGACACAGCCCGATCATCAGCGCTGACATGCTGGAAAAACGTATGAAAAGCGGTGAGTTGGCGCTGGCGCTGCAAATCCCGCCCGATTTTGGCCGCCGCTTGCGACGGGGGGAAACCGCGCATGTTGCGGCGCGGATTGATGGCACCGACACCCAGCGGGCGGGCACGGTGGAAAGCTATGTCAGCGGCGCACATACGCATGTGTTGAGCCAAGGTTTTGGCGGTGCGCTGGCGCTGGATGTGATCGCCACCCCGCGCACAGCCGACGCCAAGCCGCCCGCACAACTGGTGCCGCGGTTTCGCTATAATCCGGCGATGGAGAGCCTGCCCGCCATCGGCCCTTCAATCCCGCCGCTGTTGTTGCTGCTGTTTCCGGCCATCCTGATGGCGGTCAGCGTGGCGCGGGAAAAGGAGATCGGCACCATCACCAACTTCTATGTCACCCCCACCAGCCGGATTGAATTTCTGGTTGGTAAACAGCTGGTTTACATCGGCATCACCTTGTTGAATTTCGCCATTATGACGGCGCTGGTGGTGACGGTGCTGGGCGTGCCCCTGCGCGGTGATCCATTGGCGCTGGTGTTCGGCGCGCTGCTCTATGCGGTGGCGGCCACGGGCTATGGGCTGATTGTGTCGTCCTTGGCCAGCACACAGGTCACCGCCGTTTTCGCCGCCGCCATCCTGTCGGTGATGCCCACCTTGCAGTTTTCCGGCATGATCACGCCGGTTTCATCACTAGAAGGGGCGGCGCACATCATGGGCACCCTGTGGCCGACCACATGGTATATGGGCGTCAGTGTCGGCGTCTTTACCAAAGGGCTGGGGCTGGCGGAATTGTCAGGCCACATCGGACGGTTGGCGCTGTTTGGCCCAATCCTGACTGGCATCGCGGTGCTGACCCTTCGCAAACAGGAGAAATGATCATGCGGCGGCTGACAAATATCTTCTGGCTATCGGGCAAGGAATTGAAAAGCGTGCTGGGCGATCCAGTGATGGTGATCCTGATCATGTGGTCCTTTGTGGTCGCTGTGATGCTTGAGGCCAGCGGGGCGGGCGATACGGTTTATAACGCTGCCATCGCCATTCTGGACGAGGACAATTCCACTTTGACCCGCCATCTGGCAGGCGCCTTGGGGCCGCCGTGGTTCCAGATGCCGATGATGATCA
>CAZIDQ010000227.1:0-4035 GCA_964538015.1 uncultured Marinosulfonomonas sp. | reverse complement strand
TAAAGCCACGTTTGATAATCGGAAACCAGCAGGTGGGTGGGGGCAACATCCTCGTCCACCTGCGCAAAACGACCGATCGGTTCGCGAAATACATTGTCGGTTTCATCATCATTTACGGTGGAAACCTCGCCGATCAGCACATCGCCACCCTCGCCCCAAAACGCATGCCAGTCACCAGGCATCAGGGTGACGCTTTGACCCGGAGCAAGTTTCAGCACCTCGCCCGCCGCAAATTCCCGTGCCACGCCATCGCAAAACACTGTGCCACCGGCGGTTTCGTCAAAATTGCCATCTGTGTCCGAGCCGAACAGCTCAACCGCCAGCGTTGCCCCGCCACGGTTGATGATGTCCTCGGCCTTGATCACATGGGTGTGCATCGGACTTAACTGATCCTTGCGCGAAATCAGCAGCTTTTCGGCGTAACACATGCCGCCCCCGCTTTGCAGATCGGCCAGACGGCCGTTGCGCAGGGTGAACAGGAACAGGCCCAGATTGTCAAAATCCCCACGCCCGTAATCGGTGATATCCCAGCCCAGCCGTGCGTCAATCACAGCGCGGGCGCGGGGGGCGTTGGTCTTGAATTCATCCGGCGTCCAGTAGGCGAACGGTGGCAGGGTAAACCCGAATTGGCGGATCATATCGTCCGCCGCGGCCATGACTTCGTTGATAGATGAGCGTTTCATTGTCGTCCCCCTTGCCATTCACCTCAGTTCTGCGCCTGAATTGATAATCAGGCAAGGGGAAACAGATCAGTTGATACCATTGGCCCGCTGCAGGGTGCGCACATAGGCGACGATGGTTTTCACCTCGGCATCGGTGATGCCATCAACCGGCGGCATGTTCCCGAATTTCCAGTGATGCGAACGCACGCCATTGCGCGCGGCCATCAGGAACGCCATGTCGCCGTGGTGGTTCGGCTCGTAAATCTTGTGCACCAAGGGGGGCGCAACACCCACCTGCCCCACCGCGTTTTCACCGTGACAGGATGCGCATTTGGCGTTGAACGCCAGCTTGCCAATCGCCGCCTGCCCCGTCAGTTCCGGCACTGTAACCTGCACAATCGCGCGGCCCGTTGGCGCATCACCCGCCGCAGGGGCCGCCATTTGTTTTGATGCATTATAGTTGCTGTAAATCAGCGCCCCCAGTCCGGCCAAGGCCAAAACCGCAATACCGCTGCGCAAATTCTTGTTCATTCTTCCTGCTCCTGTGGTTGTTCAAAACACAGCTTGCAGGTTCCAGTTAGGGGAAGGTCAAGCGGTTTTCAACACCGGCCGTTGCCCGGTCGCCCATTCCCGCACTGCCTCACCAAAATGTGAAAACAACGACTTTGAAACAAGGTCTTTTTCGGAATTGTATTCCGGATGCCATTGCACCGCGAGGGAAAAGCCCGGCGCATCTTTGATATAGGTCGCCTCGGGGGTGCCATCATCAGCCATGCCGTCAATCACCACACGCGGGCCGGGGGTTTTGATCCCCTGCCCGTGCAGAGTATTCGTCATCACCTCGTGCTTGCCGATAATCCGGTCAAACACACCGCCCTCGGTGAAATGTACGCAATGGCGCAGCGCGAATTTTTCATCCAGCGTGCCATCGGGTGGCATCCGGTGGTTCATCCGCCCCTCAAGTTCGCGAATTTCAGGATAGAGCGTGCCACCCATCGCCACGTTCACCTCTTGAAACCCGCGACAAACGCCGAAAAACGGCTGGCCACGATCGACACAGGCGCGGATCAGCGGCAGGGTGATTTCATCACGACAGCGATCGAAATCACCGTGTTTTTCGGTGGCTTCCTCGCCGTATTCGGACGGGTGCACGTTGGGGCGCCCGCCGGTGAACAGGAAGCCATCGCAGGTGTCCAGCAGTTCATCAACCGAAACGTAATGCGGGTTGGCCGGGATCATCAGCGGCACACAACCCGCAACATGGCTGATTGCCTCGGCGTTCATCTGGCCGCTGGCAAAGGCAGGATAATCATCCCCCAGCATGTAAAAATTTGCGATAATGCCGACGACGGGACGTTTCATGGTAAACCTGTGCCTTAGTGATTTGAGGCGTTTATACGACAAAAGTAGCATGCAGGTAATTGCACATTACGCACACGATCAGAGGGTTGTGTGCGTGTCTGCACAATTAACCTTGCGCTTTCAACTCCAGCCGTCGCGCATGCAGCACCGGTTCGGTATAGCCCGAGGGCTGCACCCGCCCCTTGAACACCAGATCACAAGCGGCCTGAAAGGCGATGCTGTCAAAATCGGGGGCCATCGGGCGATAGGACACATCCCCTGCATTCTGGCCATCCACCACAGCCGCCATCTTGCGCATCGCCTCCATCACCTGAGCCTCAGAAACCACCCCGTGATGCAGCCAGTTGGCCAGCGCCTGCGAGGATATGCGGCAAGTGGCGCGGTCTTCCATCAACCCGACATCGTGGATATCGGGCACCTTGGAACATCCCACCCCCTGATCAACCCAGCGCACCACATAGCCAAGAATGCCTTGGGCGTTGTTTTCGATTTCAGCGGCAATATCGGCCTCGGACCAGTTGGTGCCATCGGCCAGCGGGATGGTCAGCAGATCGTCCAGCGTGGCGCGTGGGCCACCAGCAGCAATTTCATCCTGACGGGCGAAAACGTCCACCTTGTGATAATGGGTTGCGTGCAGGGTGGCCGCCGTGGGGCTGGGCACCCATGCGCAATTGGCACCGGACAGCGGATGGCCGATTTTGGCCACCAGCATATCCGCCATAAGGTCGGGCATCGCCCACATCCCCTTGCCGATCTGCGCCTTGCCCTGCAAGCCACAGGCCAGCCCGATATCGACATTGAGATCCTCGTATGCGGTGATCCACGGGGTATGTTTCATCTCGCCTTTGCGCACCATTGGTCCGGCCTCCATCGAGGTATGGATTTCATCCCCCGTGCGATCCAGAAAGCCGGTGTTGATAAACGCCACGCGGTTTTGCGCGGCGCGGATGCATTCCTTTAGGTTCGCGCTGGTGCGGCGTTCCTCGTCCATGATGCCCAGCTTGACGGTGTATTGCGGCAGGTCCAGAATTTTCTCGACGCGGGTAAAGATTTCATCGGCGAACGCTACTTCGTCGGGTCCGTGCATTTTGGGTTTCACCACATAGACCGAACCCGCGACCGAGTTGCGCAAGCCCTCTGTTTTACGCAGATCATGCATGGCAATCAGCGTGGTCAGCATGGCATCCATCAGCCCCTCGGGGATTTCATTGCCGTCACGGTCCAGAATGGCCGGATTGGTCATCAGATGCCCGACATTGCGCACCAGCATCAGGGCGCGGCCCTTCAGGGTAACGGTGCCGCCATCGGGGGCGGTGAATTCAAGATCGGGGTTCAGCGCGCGGGTGATTTCGCGGCCGTTTTTCACCAGATTTTCCGACAGATCGCCCTTCATCAGGCCCAGCCAGTTGGAATAGGCCAGAACCTTGTCTTCGGCATCGACGGCGGCCACGGAATCCTCGCAATCCATGATGGTGGACAGGGCCGATTCCAGCCGGATATCAGCCACATGTGCCTTGTCATTGGCGCCGATTTCTGCGTTGGTATTGACCTCAATAATGATGTGCAGACCATTGTTTTTCAACAGAATTGCCGTGGGTACATCCGCACTCCCCTGATAGCCAGAAAATTGTGCCGGATCCTTTAGCGCGGGCACCAAAGCGCCCGCTTCCACCCGATAGCCGTCATGGTCTGCATGGCTGCCCTTGGCCAACGGCGCAGCCTCGTCCAGAAACGCCCGCCCCCATGCAATCACCCGTGCACCGCGCTTGGGGTCATAGCCCTTGCCGCTTGGTAAATCGCCCAGCGCATCGGTGCCGTAAAGTGCATCATACAGCGACCCCCAACGCGCATTCGCCGCATTCAGGGCAAAGCGGGCATTCATGATCGGCACCACCAGTTGCGGCCCCGCAATATTGGAAATTTCCGGGTCCACATTGGCGGTTTGAATTGCAAAATCCGTCCCTTCAGGCAGCAGATACCCGATGTCACGCAAAAACGCCTGATAGGCCAC
>CAZIDQ010000226.1:0-4040 GCA_964538015.1 uncultured Marinosulfonomonas sp. | reverse complement strand
ATGGTAGGCCCGGCAGGACTCGAACCTGCGACCAAAGCGTTATGAGCGCTCTGCTCTAACCAACTGAGCTACAGGCCCACTGTAGTCATGGGCGCATGGGTATTTGTGTGCAGCCCTTTGGTCAAGGGGTGTTTTGTCCGTTATGATGGACAGGAGGGGGCAGAGTTGTTACTGCGCTGCTAAACGGATTCTATTCCAAGGGGTGCTGCCAGATGACTTCGGGTAAAAACGGTCTGACCTATGCCGATGCCGGTGTGGATATTGATGCGGGAAATGCGTTGGTCGAGCGGATCAAACCCGCCGCCAAACGCACCAAACGCCCCGGGGTGATGTCGGGGCTGGGCGGCTTTGGCGCGCTGTTTGATCTGAAAGGCGCGGGGTATGTTGATCCGGTGCTGGTGGCCGCGACCGACGGGGTTGGCACCAAGCTGCGCATCGCGATTGATACCGGCAACGTGTCGACCATCGGCATTGATCTGGTGGCGATGTGCGTCAATGACCTGATTTGTCAGGGGGCCGAGCCGCTGTTCTTTCTGGACTATTTCGCCACCGGCAAGCTGGAGCTGGATCAGGCCACGCAGATTATCGAGGGCATCGCCAAGGGCTGTGAATTGTCCGGCTGTGCGCTGATTGGCGGCGAAACGGCGGAAATGCCGGGGATGTACCACGATGGCGATTTTGATCTGGCCGGTTTTGCCGTGGGCGCGATGGAACGCGGCACGGCCTTGCCCGAAGGTGTGACGGCAGGCGATGTGTTGCTGGGGCTGGCCAGTGATGGCGTGCATTCCAACGGATATTCGCTGGTGCGCAAGGTGGTCGAGGTTTCCGGCCTTGGCTGGGACGCCGATTGCCCGTTTGGCGATGGCCCCCTTGGCGCGGCTTTGCTGGCACCCACACGGCTTTATGTGAAATCGACGCTGGCTGCGATACGGGCAGGGGGCGTGCATGCGCTGGCCCATATCACCGGCGGCGGGTTGACGGAAAACCTGCCACGGGTGCTGCCCGAAGGGGTGGGCGCCCAAGTGGACCTATCGGCATGGGAATTGCCGCCGGTGTTCAAATGGCTGACCAAAACGGCCGGAATGGAGCAGGCCGAACTGCTGAAAACCTTCAACGCCGGTATCGGCATGGTGCTGGCCGTGTCGGCAGACCGTGCGGACGCCATTACCGAACTGCTGCAGGGCGAGGGTGAAACGGTGTTTCGCATCGGTCAGCTGACCGAGGGCGCGGGCGTTTCCTATACAGGCGCGCTTTTGTGAGCAAACGGGTGGCGATACTGATTTCGGGCGGTGGCTCGAACATGGTGGCCTTGGCGCAGTCGATGACAGGGGATCACCCCGCGCGCCCCGTTCTGGTGCTGGCCAATAATGCGGATGCCGGTGGCTTGCAAAAGGCCGCCGATATGGGGATTGCCACAGCGGTGGTCGATCATCGCCCCTTTGGCAAGGACCGCGCTGCGTTTGAATCCGAACTGACCCGCACGCTGGAGCAGGCCCAGCCCGACATCATTTGCCTTGCCGGTTTCATGCGGGTGCTGGGGGCCGATTTCGTCAATCTCTGGCAGGGCCGGTTTTTGAACATCCACCCGTCGCTTTTACCCAAATACAAGGGCCTAAACACCCACGCTCGCGCCATTGAGGCGGGGGATACAGAGGCCGGATGTTCCGTGCATCAGGTCACCGCCGAACTGGATGGCGGCCCCATTCTGGGCCAGGCGCGAGTGCCGATCTTGCCGGGCGATACCCCCGAAACCCTTGCCGCAAAGGTGCTGCCGATGGAGCACCGCCTATACCCCGAAGTGTTGCGGCGATTTGCGGCAGGGGATCAAACCGTGGTAAATTTGCCCTAAACCTTTTCATTTCCATGAAAATTGCGTATGCAAATGCCATCTTTTACCAATTGAGCAACAGACCTTCATGAAAACCCTGACCACCACGCAAGAGCTGGCCGATTTCTGCGAAATGGCCGCCAAACACCCCTATGTGACGATCGACACCGAATTTTTGCGCGAACGCACCTATTATTCCAAATTGTGCCTGATCCAGATGGCCGTCAAAGGTGACGATGCAGAGTGCGCGGTTCTGGTTGATCCGCTGGTGGACGGGCTGTCGCTGGAACCGCTGTATGATCTGTTTCGCAACGAGAATGTGGTCAAGGTTTTCCACGCCGCACGTCAGGATCTGGAAATATTCTTTATTGAAGGTCGGGTGTTTCCAAAGCCGCTGTTCGACACACAGGTCGCCGCGATGGTGTGCGATTTTGGCGAGCAGGTGGGCTATGAAACCTTGGTGCGCAAGATCGCCAAGGAATCGCTGGATAAGTCATCCCGATTTACCGACTGGTCACGTCGCCCGCTGACGGATGCGCAGAAAACCTATGCGGTTGGCGATGTGACCCATCTGCGGGGGATTTACGAGTTTCTAAAGGCGAAAATCGAAAAAACCAACAGAACCAAATGGGTAGAGGAAGAACTGAAGGTGCTTCTTAGCCCTGATACCTATATTATCCAGCCTGAAAACGCGTGGAAACGGGTCAAAACCCGCAGCAACTCGGGCCGGTTTATGGCAATTGTTAAAGAGCTGGCGGCGTTTCGCGAAATCTATGCCCAAGGGCGTAATGTGCCGCGCAATCGAGTTTACAAGGACGAGGCGATGTTGGAAATGGCCTCGACCAAGCCCAAGACCATACAGGATTTGGGCCGTTCGCGCCTGCTGCAACGCGAGGCCCGCAAAGGCGAAATTGCCGATGGTATTCTGGCCGCCGTGGCCAAGGGGCTGGAGACCGATCCGGCGGATTTTCCCCAACCTGATAAATCGCGCGAAAAGCTACAGGTTAATCCGGCGCTGGCCGACTTGCTGCGGGTGCTGCTGAAATCCAAGGCCGAAGAGGCCGGCGTGGCGTTGAAACTGATTGCCACATCCGCCGAACTGGACGCCATTGCGGCGGGGCTGCGTGACGGAAAATCCCTGTCGGGCTGGCGTAACGAGGTATTCGGCAAAGACGCCTTGCGCCTGTGTGACGGCAAAATCGCCCTGACCGCGCAAGGCACAGCGGTAAAGGTTGTGAACCTTTAGCGGCGGGTTGAACGGGCGTTCGTCGCCCCGACAACGCGGATTTGGCTCACGCCTTGCAGTTTGATGTTTGACACGAAATGCGCCACCACCACTTCGCGGCTTTGCGGGGTGGAAACACGTTGGAAATCAAATGGTTGTTCGATCCGGAATTGGTAGGACAACACGCCTTTTACCGGTTTTTCGGCATTTTCGGCAATCAGTTCGGCATTCCAGAACCCTTGGGTCGGGGGCAGGCCGGTGACGCGGATGATGGCACCGCCGGGGGTTTTGTCGACGGTCAGGGAAACCACCTGTTGCACCAAACCACGGCTGTCAATAATCACGGTGGGGTCGGGCAGTTCTTTCAGGGTTTCTTCTGTGCTGCCACGTTTGAACCAGTTGAACGGATTCATTTTGGTGGCACAGCCCGTCAGCACAAGCGTGCCCAGCAAAATTGCAGCAATCGGTGTTCTCATGGTGTCAGACCCCTTCATTCCGTGTAACCGAACTAGCCGATTGCGCGGGGTTTGAAAACCCGTCTTGCGCGGTCTGGACCTTTTTGCTTGGGACCACTATCTGATGGGACACAAAATGAAGGAGCAGGCAGATGGCAACCGAAGCCTTTGAAGACATCGCGGAGAATTTCGAATTTCTGGATGATTGGGAGGACCGCTACCGGTTCGTGATCGATCTGGGCAAGGCGATGGCCCCGCTGGAGGACGCGCTGAAGGTGCCCGCAACCAAGGTTGACGGTTGCACGTCGCAGGTGTGGATCGCGGCGCAGGTTGACGGCACGGGGCCGGGTGCGGTGTTTCGGTTTCGCGGCGATAGTGACGCGATGATCGTGCGCGGTCTGGTGGCGGTGCTGGTGGCGCTGTTCAACGGGCTGACCGTGGCCGAGGTGCTGAAGGTGGACGCTGGCGGCGAGTTGGCGCGCCTTCAGTTGAACGACCACCTGTCGGCACAGCGCAGCAACGGGTTGCGGGC
>CAZIDQ010000225.1:0-4081 GCA_964538015.1 uncultured Marinosulfonomonas sp. | reverse complement strand
AGCCGATATAGCAAACCTTGTCAAACGGCGCATCCTTGCGGATTTTGGCCAGCGCGATTTCCGGCAATACCGTGTGGTTGGCAAAGGTGGAACAGCCCATGTAATGCAGGATCGGCGTACCATCCAGCATGGAGAACCGGCTGGTGCCGTCGGGCATCAGGCCCTGCCCCTGCGTGCTGCGGATCGACTGGCACAGGTTGGTTTTTGGGTTCAGGCAATAGTCACATTCGCGACATTCCGGCGTATAGAGCGGGATCACATGGTCGCCGGGTTGCAGGCTGGTGACACCTGCGCCCACTTCCAGAACCACGCCAGCACCTTCATGCCCCAGAATGGCTGGGAACAGCCCTTCTGGATCAGCACCCGAGCGGGTGAATTCATCGGTGTGGCACAGGCCCGTTGCCTTGATTTCCACCAGAACCTCGCCGGCGCGCGGCCCTTCAAGGTTTACTTCCATCACTTCCAGCGGTTTGCCCGCTTCAAGTGCCACAGCTGCGCGTGTCCGCATGATTTATTCTCCTTAACCGGTTTTTGTTCACCCTAATCAAAATGCAGCCCCTTTGGCCACTGATTTCAGGGTGGTTTTCGAAAATCTGTATAGCGCCGCTGGGCGGTGTGTTTGGATTAGACCTTAGTCCCGATGCTATAGTTTGCGATAGGTGAAATCCGGCGCATCCGACGCCATTTCCGCCGTCAGAATGTCGGTGATCCGTCCGTGGTCCGGCGAACGGGTACAGACCGGATCAACCGCACCGGCATCCCCCACCAGCAACAGCGCCTGACAACGGCAACCGCCAAAATCGATTTCCTTGCGCTCGCAACTGGTGCAAGGCTCGGGCATCCAGTCGGTGCCGCGATAGGCGTTGAAGGCGGCGCTGTCATACCAGATGTCGCGCAAAGGGGTCTGGCGGATATTGTCAAACTGCAGATGCGGGATGGATTGGGCCACATGACAGGGCAAAACCGTGCCATCAGGTGTGATGTTCAACCCCGTGCTGCCCCAACCGCCCATGCAGGCCTTGGGGAAATCCGCATAATAATCCGGCGGCACGAAATCAAAGGCCAGCACACCGCGCAAACGCTCCTGCGCCTCGGCCACCTGCTGTTTCACCTTGTCGGTCTGTTGGCGCGTCGGCATCAGGGCGGCGCGGTTTTTCAAGGCCCAGCCGTGGAATTGCACGCAAGCCACCTCAAGCCGCCGCGCGCCCAGTTCCAGCGCCATTTCAATCGTGCGTTCCAGATCGTCCATATTGTGCCGGTGCATCACCGCATTCAGGGTCAGCGGGATGCCGCGTTTGGCGATTTCGGCGGCGACCTGCATCTTGCACTCAAACCCGCCCTTGTAGCCACCAATCCGGTCAGCCAATTCAGCGTTGGTGCCTTGCAGGGACAGCTGGATATGTTCCAGCCCCACCTGTTCCAATTCATCCATCCGGCGCGGGGTCAGGCCGATGCCCGAGGTCACCAGATTGGTATAAAGCCCCGCCTGTGCAGCCCCTTCAACCAGCTCCACCAAATCGCGGCGCGAGGCCGGCTCGCCGCCCGAAATATGCAACTGCAGTACCCCGATGTCGGCGGCCTGATTAAATACGTCGATCCACTCGTTTGTGTCCAATTCGCCCTCTTTGCCCGACAACGCCAAGGGGTTGGAACAATAGGGGCAGGACAACGGGCAGCGGTGGGTCAGCTCGGCCAGCATGGCCAGCGGTGGCGGCACCGTGCCGGTGCTTTGCACCGGTTCGGGTTGTTCGATCGGTGATGGTTTGTTCATGGTGTAACCCTCAGATACATCCGCGCCCGCAGGCCGCCCAGAAATTGCTGCACATCGGTTTCGATCTGCTCGGCCGGAGCTTTGAACGTTTTGGCCAGATCGGCAATGATTTCGCCAAACCGCCGCTTGCCATCAACCCGCGACAGGATCGCAACCCCGATGTCATCCAGCAAGATCGCCTTTTCCGGCGCCAGCAGAACCACCCCGCCACGCACGCGATCCTTGTGCATCCGCACCCCGCGCGGAAGATACGGGCGGTCAGTGGCGGTTAACTTCAGCGTCATGCCGCCCCCTCGCCCGGTTGCCAGCCGCCCGGCGGTATCCGCCCCGGTTCGACATAGGCCGAATGCAGCGCATCCAGTTGCGCCCACAGCAGATCGGTTTTGAACATCAGCGCCTCGGCCGCCATGTCCTCTTTCTCGGGCGTGTCCGCGTGGTCCAGCACCCAGGCCAGACCATAGGCCACATCCCTTGGCGCCTCTTTCAGGCGGTGGCGGAAATAGGACATCGAGCGATCATCGGCAAAATCATAATGCGCCAGCAGCCCTTCAATGCGCTCGGCATGGATTTTCGGGGCAAACAGTTCGGTCAAGGACGAGGCCACGGCCTGCAGCAACGGCTTGTCCCGCACATAGCGAATATAGGCATCCACGGCGAACCGTGTGGCGGGCAGAACCCCTTTGCACGAGGCCACATAATCGGGGTCCAGCCCCACCGCCTCGGCCAGTTTCAGCCAGCGCCGCAGACCACCGCCATCATTGACGCCGCCATCGTGATCCTCGATCCGTGAACGCCAGTTGCGGCGCATGTCGGGGTCATCACAGCGCGACATAAAGGCCGCGTCCTTTAGCGGGATACTGCATTGGTAATAATAGCGGTTGATCACCCAGGCCTGTACCTGATCCTGCGTGCAACCGCCGGAATGCAGTAGATGGTGAAACGGATGTTTGTCGTGATAGCGTTCGGCTCCAATTGCCCGCAAGCGGGCCTCAAGCGCGTCACGGCGGCTCATCGTTTTGTTCATAGGTCTACCTCCATCCCGTCATGGGTAATTTCCCAACCCGCCGCGAGGGCTTTGGCTCGTTCCGGACTGGCCGGATCAAGCACCGGATTGGTGTTGTTGATATGGATAAACAGCTTGCGCGGGCGAATCAGACCCGAAAGGCGCGCGATTGTGCCATCTGGTCCGCTGATCGACATATGCCCCATGCGCTGGCCGGTTTTCTGGCCCGTACCGCTGCGGATCATTTCATCATCGCGCCAAAGGGTGCCGTCAAAGAACAAAAGATCGGCATCCGCCAGACGCCCCAGCAGCGCGTCATCCACTACGGCACAACCGGGTATATAATAGGCCACCTTTTGCCCGTCACTTAAACGCACACCAACGGTCTGTTCCCCCACCAGATCGGTTTGCACGCTGTCGCCTTCCAAAAACAACGGCACCTTGCCCGGCACCGCGAACAGACAGGCTTGCAGCCCGTCATGCAGTTCGAAACCAGCCTCAAGCGCCACGATCTGGCGTTTGACCAGTTCGGACGATACCGCATCAAATACGGAGTTCTGCGCCAGAATGTCCAGCAGCTCGCGGGTGGCGAATATCGTGAAAGGGGTTTGCTCGCGCAGGCTTAGCAATCCGGTGATATGGTCGATATCGCCGTTGGTCAGCAGCACCGAGCGTATGGGGCTACCGCGCAAGCCTTGCGGATGCAGGGCCGCGTTGGCCTGCATCTGGGCGCGGATATCGGGCGAGGCATTCAGGATGCTCCATTGCCCATCCGCCCCCGATACTGCCAGCGATGATTGGGTGGCGGCAGGGATTTCACCCGCCCGTGCGGCACGGCAATTGGGGCAGCCACAGTTCCACTGGGGCAGCCCGCCACCGGCAGCCGAACCAAGAACAAGAAACTTCATGTCATGGCCCGCCTGCGGGAATTCGTTGCATCAGTTGACGCTCAAAACAGGTCGGGTTCGCCTCCGCGATCCCCGTCCTCGGATGGGGAATACATATTGATCTCCATGCCGCAGTTCACTTCTTTTAGTACAGGTGCAGTCCAGGCCATGTCGTCCTCCATTGGCAAATAGCAGTGCGTCACAGTCTAGCGACAGTGCCGTGCCGCCCATATTGCCCATTGGTCGTAAGGCAAGGGCAGCGCCGCAATGCTAGATATATCGCAACGCACCCATGGGGTGACGATTGAAAATCCGCATGTTCAAAGGGGCATTCATGTTCAAAACCCTGCTTGCAATCACCCTTGGCAGCGCCCTGCCTTTGGCGGCGGTTGCTGCATCTTTCGATGATCCGGACTGGCC
>CAZIDQ010000224.1:0-4170 GCA_964538015.1 uncultured Marinosulfonomonas sp. | reverse complement strand
ATGGGCGAAGACATGGGCGAGGCCAACCGGCTGGGACAATACTGGTCCCTGAAAGATTTGCGCGATACGCTGGAAACACGCTTCACCACCACAGATCTGTCGGAAACCACCGGCGGGCCGGCCCGCTATATCCGGCTGAATGAAACAGGGCAGAAAATCGGCTTTATCACCCCGCTGTCGCATAATTTCTGCGAAAGCTGCAACCGCGTGCGCATCACCTGCACCGGCGAAATCTATACCTGTCTGGGTCAAGAGGGCCACATGGACCTGCGCCCTGCCCTGCGCGACAACCCCGAGGATGACGCCCCATTGGTCGCCGCGATCCACAAGGCGATCGGCACCAAACCCAAGGGCCATGATTTCGACTATTCCCGCCAAAAGGCCGACGGGCAAATGACCCGCCACATGAGCCACACGGGCGGGTAAGCCCCCTTCTTCTTTTCCTAAATACCTTCGCCGAAGGCAAAGGCGAACCCCTGCTAAGGGGTGAGCCTTGGGGCGACGCCGTCAGGCGGCGCAACCGCTGCTGTCAATCGCGTGCATAACGGGATACGAAATTGCGCAGAATCAACTCGGGCGCAAACACATCTGCGTCCCGACACATCTGCACCAGCTTCTCGGCATCTTCGGGCGCGAAATATCCCCGATGTTTGTATATCCCGATCCGCACTTCAAACCCAGCCGCATCCGCTTCGGGGTGGAACTGGGTGGCATAAACATTCTGCCCAAAGCGCACCATCTGATAGGGGCACGTCGGCGACGAAACCAGATGCGCGCACCCCTCGGGCAATCTTTGCATCGCTTCCTTGTGACCAACAAAAGCGGTGAATTGTTCCGGCACTCCTGCCAGCAAAGCATCCGCCTGCCCCGCCTCGGTTAGCACGCAATCCGAGGTTCCCACCTCTTCGGAATAATTCCCCTTGCTGATCACCTTGCCCAGATATTCACCCAGCACCCCGATGCCGTAACAGCAGCCCAGAAACGGCACATCTTGTGCGCATATCTGCGGCATCAGGCCCAGCACCTCGGCCTCGATCCGCGCCTCGATGGGTGTCTTTTTATCGGGCGGATCGGAAACACAACCCGGACCACCCCCCACGATCACCCCGGAATATTCCGATAGGTCAAACCCTTGCGGAATATCCTCGCAATCCAGCCGGATCCGGTGAACATCCTGTGGCTTCAGGCCCCCCTTGTCCAGAAAGGCCTGAAATTCATCATCCGCCGCCTCTGTCTCGGGGCGTAGCTGCAGGATCAAAAAGGGTTTCATCGCGGCCCTACTTTGCTGGCATCCGGCTTTCCACCATTTCGGCCCACCAGCTACAACCGGCCGGAATGGCCTCGTCGTTGAAGTTGTATTTGGGGTGGTGAACCATCGCGGTATCGCCGTTGCCAACCAGTATATAGGCCCCAGGGCGGGATTCCAGCATATAGGCGAAATCCTCGCCGCCCATCACCAGCGGGGCGTCATCGCAATTGCCCGCTACACTGGCGGCTGCGTCCGCTGCATAGACGGTTTCCACATCGCTGTTCACCATCGCCGGATAGCCGCGGATATAGTTGACAGTGGCCGTGGCGCCGTAAGCTTCGGCAGTGGCGGTGGCCAGTTTCTTTAACCGTTCCTCGGCCAGATCACGGTTCTCGGTGGTCAGGGTGCGCACGGTGCCTTTCAGCAGCACATGCTGCGGGATCACATTGAACGCCTTGCTTTCGGTTTCAAAACTGGTGACGGACACCACCGCGTTTTCCACCGGATTAACATTGCGCGACACAATGGTTTGCAACGCCAGAACAATGTGGCTGGCCACTACGGTGGTATCAATCACCGTATGGGGCATCGCGCCGTGGCCGCCCTTGCCCTCGACCGCAATTTCAAACTGGTCGGTCGCGGCAAAGAACGCCCCCGGACGAATGGCAAAGCTGCCCACCTCGGCCTGCGGCCAGTTGTGCATGCCATAGACTTCCTGAATATTCCAGCGATCCATCATGCCGTCATCGACCATTTCCTTGCCGCCGCCGCCGCCTTCTTCGGCGGGCTGGAAAATCATGATCGCTGTGCCGTCAAAATTGCGGGTTTCGGCCAGATATTTCGCCGCCCCCAGCAGCATTGCGGTGTGGCCATCGTGGCCGCAGGCGTGCATCACACCCTCGTTCTTGCTGGCATACTCCAGCCCCGTGGCTTCCAAAATTGGCAGCGCATCAAAATCCGCCCGCAGGCCAATCACCTTGCCGGATGTATTGGTCTTGCCCTTGATCACCGCCACAACGCCGGTGCGACCGATTTCGCCGACCACCTCGTCACAGCCAAATTCCTTCAGCTTTTCAGTGATAAAGGCCGAGGTTTTCGGTGTATCAAACAGCAATTCGGGGTTTTCGTGCAGGTGGCGGCGCCAGCCGGTGATTTCGTCTTGCAGATCGGCGAAACGGTTCTTGATGGGCATTTGTTTAGTCCTCGCTTAGATGGTCAATCAGACGGTGCATGAACTGCTCGCCCGCCTCGAACTGACTGATTTCGATGAATTCATTTTGCTGGTGGGCCTGATCAATACTACCGGGGCCGCAGATGATGGCGGAATGGCCGCGTTCCTGAAACTGGCCCGCTTCGGTGCCGTAAGACACCACATTGGTGGAATTGTCGCCGGTCAGACGCCGCACCAGTGCCTCGGCGGCGCCGTCAACTTCTGGGCGCAGGCCGGGAACGCCTTTGGTCACATGGGTTTCGATCCACACCTCGGGGCGGGTCGCCTTCATTTCGGCTTCGACCTCGGCCACTTTGTCCAGATAGGCCTTGGTCCATTGATCAAAATCATCGCTGGGCACACAGCGGATAAACAACCCGAATTCGCAATCCTTGGCGGTGATGTTGCTCGCGGTGCCGCCATGCACAATCCCCACATGCAGCGTGGTATAGGGCGGCACAAATGCTGCGGCCTCGGGCGGGACAGGGGCAGCCGCGTTAACGGCGTTCATCTGGTTGGCCCAGTCGATCAGTTTGGCCGCCTCCATCACCGCAGACACACCGGTGTGGATCAGCGAGGAATGGACCTCGAACCCGTGCACATGGGTGCGAATACCAAAGGCCCCCTTATGCCCGCTGACCGCTTTCATCATCGAAGGCTCGCCAATCACTGCGGCCGCCGCACGCGGCATATGTTGCGGCATCGCGTCGATCATTGAAGGCGCGCCAACGCATCCGACTTCCTCGTCATAGGAAAAAGCGATCTGGATCGGGCGTTTGATCCCGCGTTCCAGTGCCAGCGGCACAGCGGCCAGCGCCAGCGCGTCAAAGCCTTTCATGTCGCAAGTACCGCGACCATACAGTTTGCCGTCTTTTTCCACCACCGTGAAGGGATCGGTATCCCACGCCTGCCCTTCTACCGGCACCACATCGGTATGCCCCGACAGGATCACCCCGCCCTCAACTTCAGGGCCGACGTTGGCATAGAGGTTCGCCTTGGTCCCTTCCGCGTTATAAACCCGATGGGATTTGACGCCATGACTAGCTAAATATTCCTCGACCCAGTCGACCAGCGCCAGATTTGATTCTGAACTGACTGTCGGGAAAGAAACAAGCTTTTCAAGTATTTCACGCGCGGAATAGATTTGGGGCACCGATCTCTCCAATATTTTGGCAAGGCCGCAGGTTGGGCGCGGATGCCCATAACGTCAAGACCCAGCAAAAAATATTTGCTCGAAAGGCAAGATTTCACGCGACGTCAGGCAGTTAGGTGTTGATACACAAAATTTTCGTGTTAACGTCTTTGCAACCAAAACAGCCGGAACATCTGCACCGGCAATAAAAACAAGAATTGTCTGGGAGTGAGACATGCCCAATTGGGCGCTGCCCGTCCTTATATGCAAGGACAACATCAAAAACCTATCCCGATGCTACGGCACAATTCGCAGTCGCGAATCCGGACAAGTCCGGCCTGCCCCCTTTTACAACCACATGATAACAACCGCCGCGGATTCAACCGCAGGCCTGTGAGACTTCGAGCTAAGACATCAACAAGGAGAGTGAGACCTATGAATATGAAAGCAATCCTAATGGGCGCAGCCTGCGCTTTTGCACTGGCCCCGGCGGCCTTTGCCGAACGCGGTGCTGACGGCCACGTCAACATCATCTACTGGCAAGCGCCATCGACGATGAACAACTACCTTTCCGGCGGC
>CAZIDQ010000223.1:0-4190 GCA_964538015.1 uncultured Marinosulfonomonas sp. | reverse complement strand
CCCGCCGTGGCCAGTTGCACATAACGCGCCAGCACGCGGCGGTATAACGGGTTGCGGGATTTGCGGCGGATGAAGTAGGCCCCCATCGCGCGGATCAGGTGTTTCAGCGGCCAGACCTGCGCCCATTCGCCAACTGCATAGGACAGGGCCGAGCGCTCAGCGGCCAGATAGGTGACCAGCACATAATCCATGTTGGAGCGGTGGTTCATCACGAAAATCACCGTTGCGTCCTTGTCGATCGCCTCGATCGCGGCCTCGTCAAAATGGCCCAAACGCACCCGATACAATGTCCGGCTAAGCCAGCGGGACAACCGCATCGCAATGCCGAAATAGATCGAGGCGCTGAATGAGGGCACAATTTCCTTGGCGTAACGGCGTGCATCCTCGAACGCCACATTCTCCGGCACCCCTTCGGAATGGGCGTGTTCGGCAATCGCCTCGGCCACCTTGGGATCATAGATCACTCGCTGGATCATATCGTGGCGACGGGCCAGTTTGAACGGCTCGATCGGGCGATCCAGTTTGGTGTTTACCCGCGAAACCACCTTCTCCATCCGGCGGCGAAAGAACCAGCGCACGGACGGCACCAGCACCCGTTCCAGCGCGGCAAATGCGGCGAAACCGACGATCAGCAACAGTATCCAAAGGGGGACTTCGATAACCCTGTTCATACATCACAGCCTTTCAGGAAAACCCGCGCAGGTCCAGTGCGTTATAACCACATCGAAAACGGTTTGTTTTCAATCCATAGGCTTGTTCGACATTGAGCATTCGCGCACTATTTGCACACAAATGAAAGGGAAGACCAATGAGATTTGTTAAGTTTGTATCTTTTGCGCTGCTGGCGCTAACCCTCCTTTTTACAAGTGCATCTACAGTATCCGCCCTGGACCGCCACGTCCGGATTGTGAATGAAACCGGTTATACTATTGTTCGTTTTTACGGGTCGAACAAGGGCTCTGACTCTTGGGAAGAAGACATTCTTGGATCGGATATTTTACCAGCCGGGTCTTCGGTTAGAATCGACTTTGATGACGGCTCTGGCTATTGCAAATTCGACTTCAAGGCCGTTTTTGACGATGGTGATGTGCTGATCAAAAAGAACATCAACATCTGCAAAATCGGTACCTTCACGTATAACTAGGGCCGATTACCCCCCACCATAACAACCAACAGCGCAGCTTTATGCGCTGTTACAGCCGGACACCGTGGCGCAATTATATTCCCGCAATATTCCCCCTTGCGTAATATTCTTACCTTTGCGAAAACATGCGCAGCGTAATCTTGAACAAGGCCGCCGCCCATGTCCGCATCCAACACCCCCCGCCCATGGCTGTTCCGCACCTATGCGGGCCACTCGACCGCCGCTGCGTCAAACGCGCTGTATCGGGATAATTTGGCCAAGGGCCAGACCGGCCTGTCGGTGGCGTTCGACCTGCCCACCCAGACCGGATATGACAGCGACCATGTGTTGGCCAAAGGCGAGGTTGGCAAGGTCGGCGTCCCCGTCAACCATCTGGGGGACATGCGCGCACTGTTTGCCGACATTCCGCTGGAACAGATGAACACCAGCATGACGATCAACGCCACAGCACCCTGGTTGCTATCGCTCTATATCGCCGCCGCCGAGGAGCAGGGCGCCGACATCACGGCCCTGCAAGGCACGGTGCAAAACGATATCATCAAGGAATACCTGTCGCGCGGCACCTATATCTGCCCGCCCAAACCATCCCTTCGGATGATCACCGACATCGCCGCCTATACCCGCGAACACCTGCCCAAATGGAACCCGATGAATGTCTGTTCCTACCATCTGCAAGAGGCAGGCGCGACACCAGAAGAGGAGCTGGCCTTTGCGCTGGCCACTGCCACCGCCGTGCTGGATGATCTGAAAGGCAAGGTGCCGGATGAACATTTCCCCGCCATGGTCGGGCGCATTTCATTCTTTGTGAATGCCGGTATCCGGTTCGTCACCGAGATGTGCAAGATGCGCGCCTTTGTCGAATTGTGGGATGAAATCACGCGTGAACGTTACGGCGTAGAGGATCCGAAATTCCGCCGCTTCCGCTATGGGGTGCAGGTGAACTCACTGGGCCTGACTGAACAGCAGCCGGAAAACAACGTCTACCGTATTTTGATCGAAATGCTGGCCGTGACCCTGTCCAAAAACGCCCGTGCCCGCGCGGTGCAATTGCCTGCGTGGAACGAGGCCTTGGGCCTGCCGCGCCCGTGGGATCAGCAATGGTCGCTGCGGATGCAACAGATTCTGGCCTATGAAACCGACCTGCTGGAATATGACGACCTGTTTGAAGGCAACCCTGCCATCACCCGCAAGGTCGAAGAACTGAAATCCGGTGCGCGTGCCGAACTGGCCCAGATCGACGGCATGGGCGGGGCGGTGGCGGCGATTGACTATATGAAATCGCGGCTGGTCGACTCCAACGCCGCCCGCATCGCCAGGATCGAGGCCCGCGAAACCACCGTGGTCGGCGTGAACCGCTGGACCGAGGCCGCGCCTAGCCCGCTGACCGCTGGCGATGGCTCGATCATGGTGGCCGATCCTGCGGCCGAGGCCGACCAGATCGCTCGCCTGAACGCATGGCGCGGAGCCCGCGATGAAACTGCAGTGCAAAAGGCACTGACCAATCTGCGCGCTGCCGCAAAATCCGGCGAGAACATCATGCCCGCGTCCATTGCCGCCGCCCGCGCAGGCGCAACCACTGGCGAATGGGGGGCGATGATCCGCGATGCCTTTGGCCAGTACCGCGGCCCCACCGGTGTTTCCAAAAACCCCAGCAACCGCACCGAAGGGCTGGAAGACATCCGCGCGCAGGTCGATGCGGTTTCCGACCGTCTGGGCCGCCGCCTGAAACTGCTGGTCGGCAAACCCGGCTTGGACGGCCATTCCAACGGCGCCGAACAGATCGCCACCCGCGCCCGTGATTGCGGCATGGACATCACCTATGATGGCATCCGCATGACGCCAGCAGAAATCGTGGAAAGCGCGAAAAAGGATGATCCGCATGTGATCGGACTGTCGATCCTGTCGGGCAGTCACATCCCGTTGATTGCCGATCTGATGCAACAGCTAAAGGATGCAGACCTGATCCATATTCCGGTGATCGCGGGCGGCATCATCCCCGACGATGATGCCGAGGATTTGCGCAAAATGGGGGTCGCGCGGGTCTATACCCCCAAGGATTTTGAATTGAACAAGATCATGGCGGATATTGTCACGCTGGTTGATTCCCCTGCCAAATAACAAAAATCCGCCGTTTTTGAGTAGGGGAAAAGCGGATAGTTGCGCGCACCGTTGCCGCACCAACAGCCACGCGCCTGTCGGCAAGATACCGCGTAAACACTTGGTTTAAATGAATGAACTATTCGCCTATTCGACGCGAATAAACCATTTATCAATGGCCTGTCTGCCTACCTCCTCATTAGGTCTCGGTTCTGTGTTCGGCAATCTGCCGCAAATCACACCAACCAAACTGGAGACCAAAATGAAAAAACTGATACTCACCACTCTCGCCGTTACCTTTGCCACCCCTTTGTTGGCTGAACCTGCCTGCACCCCCGGCGACAGCCTGAAACCCGTCTGGGAAGCCATCAAAGCGTTCGAGGACGAAGGCGGTGAAGTTCTGAAATTCAAGATCAATGATGGCGGTTGTTACGAGGTTTACGGCAAGCTGGACGACACCAAGATGGAAGTATTCTTTGATCCCAACACCGGTGCGGAAATTGAACGCATCAATTCCTAACCTCCATATCTAACCACTCACGAGCAGCAGAAAGAGGCGCCGCATGGCTATCGTAGAAAATCAGCCCCTGACACGAAAAACCATTCCCGTTTGGGACATCGGCGTGCGCCTCTTTCACTGGTCTTTGGTGACCAGTGTTACCCTGTCCTACTTCGTCATATCCCCGCGTGATATGCACAAATTCTTTGGCTATACCGTGGTTGCCCTGATCACGTTTCGCCTGATCTGGGGGCTGATTGGCCCAAAACACGCCCGCTTCAGAAACTTCATTCCGGGGCCGCGTAAGCTGTTGAGTTATTTGCGCGACATCGCCCGTGGCGTTGAGGAGAGATACCTTGGCCACAATCCGGCAGGGGCGGCGATGATCGTCGCGTTGTTGCTGGTGCTGGGGGGCATCGGCACCACCGGCTATATGATGGGCATGGATGC
>CAZIDQ010000222.1:0-4201 GCA_964538015.1 uncultured Marinosulfonomonas sp. | reverse complement strand
TGTCGCCCCGCGTGCTGTGGCGGCCAGAACCCGTCCGCCAACGGCGACGATCTGCCCGTCCTTTTCTGCCGTGCCCGCGTGGAACAGCATATGCGTGCTGTCCTCGGGCAAATCCTCTAGCCCGCCAATCACGCTGCCTTTTTCATAGGCGCCGGGATAGCCCTTTGCCGCCAGCACCACCGTCAGCGCGTGGTCATCGGCCCAGTTCACCTGTGCCTGATCCAGCCGCCCCTCGGCCGCGGCCTGCAGCAGGTCAAACACCTGCGCCCCCAGCCGCATCATCAGCACCTGACATTCCGGATCGCCAAAGCGCACGTTGTATTCCACCAGCCGTGGCTGGCCGTCCTTGATCATCAAGCCAACGAACAGCACCCCCTGAAACGGCATCCCGCGCCGTGCCATTTCAGCCATCGTCGGGGTGACGATTTCATCCATGGTTTTGGCAATCACCGCATCCGTCATCACAGGGGCGGGGGAGTAGGCGCCCATGCCGCCGGTGTTTGGCCCTTTGTCGCCCTCATAGGCGCGCTTGTGGTCTTGCGCTGTGCCGATGGGCAACAGGTTTTCGCCGTCGCACAGCACAAAGAATGATGCTTCCTCGCCCTCCATGAATTCCTCGATCACCACTTCCGCGCCTGCAGCACCGAAATCGCCGCCGAACATGTCGTCAATCGCGGCCAGTGCCGTGTCCATATCCATCGCCATGATCACGCCCTTGCCAGCGGCCAGACCATCGGCCTTGACCACAATCGGCGCGCCTTGCTCACGGACGTAATCCTTGGCGGCCTCGGCATCGGTGAAATGGCCATAGGCGGCGGTGGGGGCGTTCACGGCGGCGCAGATTTCCTTGGTAAAGGCTTTGGAGGCTTCCAGTTTGGCCGCTGCCTGACTGGGCCCGAAACACAGGATGCCCGCATCGCGCAAACGGTCGGCCACGCCAACGGCCAACGGGGCCTCGGGGCCGATGATCACGAAATCCACCGCGTTGCCGGTGGCAAATTCCACCACCGCGCCGCCATCCATGATGTCGATATCGGCACATTCCGCGATCTGACTGATGCCCGCATTGCCCGGCGCGACAATCAGCCGGTCGCATTTGGGGTTTTGTTTCACCGCCCATGCCAGCGCATGTTCGCGCCCGCCGCTTCCCAGAATAAGGATATTCATATCGTCCCCCGCTTGGCCTTTGCTTATCCGCGTTCTAAGGTGGGGCCGACCATATGACAAGCGAGCAGATATGTCCGACCTGATTGATGAACCATCCGAGGGCGAAAATACCCCCGAATTTACCGTTACCGAGATTTCCGGCGCGGTGAAACGCACGATCGAGGGCACCTTTGGCCATGTGCGGGTGAAGGGCGAAATCGGGCGGGTGTCGCGGCCGCGGTCGGGGCATGTGTATCTGGACCTGAAGGATGACCGTTCGGTGCTGTCCGGCGTGATCTGGAAAGGCGTTGCCACGCGGCTGGCGGTGCAACCCGAAGAAGGCATGGAGGTGGTCGCAACCGGTAAGCTAACCACATTCGGCGGGCAATCGAAATACCAGATGGTGATCGAGGATATCGCCCCCGCCGGCATGGGCGCGCTGATGGCGATGCTGGAGAAACGCAAGGCCGCATTGGCGGCGGAAGGGCTGTTTGCGCCGGAACGCAAACGCGAACTGCCCTATCTGCCCGAGGTGATCGGGGTGATTACATCGCCATCCGGTGCCGTGATCCGCGATATTCTGCACCGGCTGCGTGACCGTTTCCCGCGCAAGGTGCTGATCTGGCCGGTGGCGGTGCAAGGCAAGCAATGCGCGCCTGAAGTGACCCGCGCGATTGAAGGGTTCAATGCGATGACACCGGAGGGTGCCTTGCCGCGCCCTGATCTGCTGATTGTTGCGCGTGGTGGCGGGTCGATCGAGGATCTGTGGGGCTTTAATGAGGAAATCGTTGCCCGCGCGGCGGCGGCATCTGACATTCCGCTGATTTCAGCGGTGGGGCATGAAACCGACACCACGCTGATTGACTATGCTTCGGACCAACGTGCGCCGACGCCCACGGCGGCCGCCGAACTGGCGGTGCCGGTGCGCAGTGAGTTGCTGGCATGGGTCGAGGAACAGGGCGCCCGCCTGACTCGTGCGGCCACGGGGGCGGTGGATATGCGCAAACAACGTCTGCGGGATTTGTCGCGTGCCTTGCCAAAAGCGGAAAGCCTGCTGGACACTCCGCGCCAACGGCTGGACCGCGCCACCGAGCGCCTGCCCGCCGCGCTGACCCGCGCTGCACAGGTGAAACGCCTGCGGTTAAGCGAAGTGAGCGGCACCCTGCGCCCCGCGACGCTGATGCGGCGGGTTGACGAGGCCAAATCCAGACTGGCCGACCGTGCTGGCCGTTTAAGTAGTGACCTGCTGACCCGTGATATCAGGCGGAAAAAGGATGCGTTTGAACAAATTTCGGCCCGTCTGTCGCGGGTAGCGACGGGGCAGGCTCAGGGCTGGGCCAACCGGTTGCAAGCCCTTGAACGTATCCGCCAGACGCTGGGCTATAAGGAAACCCTGAACCGTGGCTATGCCGTTGTGCGTGGGGACGGGGACGTGGTGACAAGTGCCAAGGCCGCGAAAAAGGCGGCGGCGCTGGAGATCGAATTTGCCGACGGGCGCTATGCCGTCGCGGCAGGGGCCGCACCGCGCAAAGCCAAGCCTAAAGAAACGCCACCGGATCAGGGGTCGTTATTCTAGGTTTCTTTTTCGACTAAATATCCCCGCCGGAGGCACGAAATCCTTCTCCGAACGGAACAGTTATACCCCGACGTCCGGCCCCAGACAGACCATCGGCTCGTCCGTTTTTTCCACCTGAAACAGCGTTGTCTGGGTCGGGTCGTTTTCAAACTGTGCCATCAGCCCGTCCCCTTGCTCGTAAACCGACCAGCATTGTGGATCGGGGTTGTCCTCGTAGACGAAACAGATCATTTGGCCGTCTTCATACCATTCGCCATCCTTGCAATCCCCGTCCAGAAACGACCAGCGCACGCGGCGATTGGACAGATATTCTTCGGCGCCGTAACGGTCGTCGCTATAGCGAAAAAAGAGGGTCTTGCCTTGGGAGTAGGCCTCGAATTCATCGCCGGTCATCGGGGTTTGGGCGGCCAGCGGGGCGATGCTCAGGGTGAACAGGATCACGGATAACAAATGTGTTTTCATATACGAATGATGCCACATCCCGCCTCCGTGGCCAATGGCAAAAGGCAATGGCCATCACCGCCTGATCTGCGGTAAGGTTCCGTCAATCGCAGTAATCGCAGGCTTGCAAATGCTTCTACCCGCCACCCTCTTCGCCCTTGGTGTTGCTTTGGCCATCTTTTATCTGCCACGCACCGGCAGCCGCATCCGCTGGTCGCGCAGTATCCGCAAAACCCTGCCGGTGGCGCTGTTTGCGCTGGCGGCGTATTTCCAAGGCGCACCTGTGCTGTTGATCGCCGGTCTGGCGTTCAGTGCACTGGGCGATCTGGCTTTGTCGCGACCCGGGGAAAAGGCATTTTTGGCGGGGATGCTCGCCTTTGCCAGCGCCCATATCGCCTATATCGCGCTGATGGCCACGCTGGGCACCGGCCCGCAACTGGCGCAATGGCCGCTGATCCTGCTGATGGTGGCGCTGGGCATTTCCACCGAATTCTGGCTGCGCCCGCATACCGGCGCGTTGAAATGGCCCGTGCGCGGCTATGTGGTGATCATCCTTGGCATGGGCCTGATGGCTCTTGGCCTGCCCGAGGTCCGCAACATCGCCCTGTGGGGGGCAATCCTGTTTGTATTATCTGACCTGATCTTGTCGATTGAAACCTTTGTGCTGGCGCAGGATGATCCGCGCCGCAAATGGGCGGGAAAAGCGGTGTGGATCACCTATATCGCCGCCCAGATTGGCCTGTTCTGGGGGCTGGGCGCGCTATAGTTTTAACGCTTGCCCCTTCCATCCGCTGCGAAGGTGCAATAGTTGGGTAAGGAACACAAAGGGCCCGGCACGATGTCATTCTTTAAAAAGCTGAAAAACCGTCTTTTCAAATCCTCGTCCAAGCTGGAACAGGGGCTGGATGAAATTATCGAGGACGGTGGCGAGGAAGAGCTGATCGAGGATGTGGTTGACGAAGCCCCGACGCTTGAAACTCCTCCAGAGCCAGAGCCAGAGCCAGAGCCAGAGCCAGAGCCAGAGCCAGAGCCAGAGCC
>CAZIDQ010000221.1:2965-4205 GCA_964538015.1 uncultured Marinosulfonomonas sp. | reverse complement strand
ATTCCCACTCCCCGGCGAACCCCTTGGGCACCAGCAGCATATCACGATCCAACCCGTCAATCGTCCGGCGTCCACACAGCCCCATCGTCAAGTCCATTTCGCGGTGGATCACCTCGAGCGCCTTGGTCACACCCGCCTGCCCCATCGCGCCCAGACCATAGGTATAGGCGCGCCCGATATAGGTGCCTTTGGCCCCCATCGCCATCGCCTTTAGTACGTCCTGACCGCTGCGGATGCCGCTGTCCAGATGCACCTCTACCTTGTCGCCAACGGCCTCCAGAATTGGCCCCAGCGCACGGATCGCACTGAGGGCACCGTCCAGCTGCCGCCCGCCGTGATTGGACACGATAATCGCATCCACCCCGACATTGGCCGCCATTTTCGCGTCCTCGACATCCAGTATCCCCTTCAGGATCACCTTGCCGCCCCACATCTTTTTGAACTGTTTGATCCGCTCCCAATCCAGCGTCTGATCAAACGCGGATGCAGTCCATTCCGACAGGCTGGACGGGTCGGTGACACCGGCGGCATGGCCAACGATGTTGCCAAATTCACGCCGTTTGGTGCCCAGCATCCCAAGGCCCCACTGTACCTTGGTCATCATGTTGGCGATGGATTTCACCGTCAGTTTGGGCGGGGCGGACAGGCCGTTTTTCAGATCCTTGTGCCGCTGGCCCAGCAGTTGCAGATCAACCGTAATCACAATGGCCGAACAATTCGCCGCCCGCGCCCGATCAAACAGGCGTTTCATGAAATCGTCGTCCTTCAGGGTGTAGACCTGAAACCAGAAGGGTTTCGTGGTGTTCTCGGCCACATCCTCGATCGAGCAGATCGACATGGTGGACAGGGTAAAGGGCACGCCGAAATCCTCGGCTGCCTTGGCTGCCTTGATCTCGCCATCCGCACATTGCATGCCGGTCAGACCCACGGGGGCCAGCGCGACGGGCATGCTGACATCCTCGCCGATCATCTGGGTTGCCGTGCTGCGGCCGGTCATGTCCACCGCCACCCGTTGCCGCAGGCGGATTTTGTCAAAATCCGAGGTGTTCTCGCGGAAAGTCTGCTCGGTCCAGCTGCCGCTTTCGGCGTAGTCGTAAAACATCTTTGGCACACGGCGGCGGTAGATCTGTTTCAGATCGTCAATATTGGTGATTACGGCCATGGGGCATCCTTTCACGACTCAAAACTGCGCGTATTGGTCAAACCTTGTGACCAATACGCGACAAAACTCAAGCCTAAA
>CAZIDQ010000221.1:0-2865 GCA_964538015.1 uncultured Marinosulfonomonas sp. | reverse complement strand
ACTAGATCGTTTCGACCCGCCCCGAATAGACCTGCACAATATGTTCATCGGCCTTGGCGGCCAATTCGGCAATCGCGCGGGTCTGGTCCTCGTCCAGCACCCCGCCCTCGGGCGCTGCCGCGATTGAGGCCAGCGCGACATCCCGCGCAGCCTCGAATGCGCCGCGCCGCTCCTTTGCCTCGTAATCATCGCGCCCGTCGCGCTGAAACACCGAGGGGATGAACTGATCACGGCACTGGGCAACCGTATGGTCGCTGTCCAGAAAATGCCCGCCAACACGTATTGACGACAATTCGTCCCAATTCAGACTGGCCTCGTCAATCGCGGGTGTGCGCAGGAACCGCCGCACCATCGCGCCGACTTCATTGTCCAGCACCGCCTGCACCGGCGAAAACACCGTGGCGCATTCCAGCTGTCCCACACCGCCCAGAATATCGGCCCCCGCCAGCGCCACATTCTGCATCAGCATCGCCCGTTCTGCCATTGATTGATGATCGGCATCCGGCGTATCGGACCCCGAGCCATAAGTATGCGCCATCATGCCAAAGCTTTTCATCAACTGGATCGACATATTTGCCGCCTGCATCGCCTCGACACTGGATTGCAGCGCCGATCCTGTTCGCATGTCCAGCGCGAACATCAGCGGGGTTGCGATCACCGGTGTGCCCGGCGCAAGGATATGCGCCATGGTCATCATCCCCAGAATTTCCGCCGCCGCCATCAGTGCCATTGCAGGCACCGATAAGGGGGCCGTGCCACCGGCGGACGGCAAGGAACAGGCGTGGATCGGCACGCCGTATTGTCCGGCCTGAATGATCACCTCGGTGTCCATGTATTTGAATTCCAGCGGGGTGAAGGAACAGGTGATCACTGATGTGCTGGGCCGCGCCCGCAGCACATCTTCGCCCCCCGCCGCAATCGCCGCGATCTTCATCAGGTATTCGATGTTTTCCTTTTGATAGGGCTGCATCCAGACGTGTTTATGGGTGTTGGCGGTGATCTGTGCATAAGCGTGGATATCCGCCGTCACCTCGGGCACGCCATGCACAAAGGGGTGCGCGATAAAGCCGACCTGATCCAGATCATTGGCCACCGCAGCAATCTCGCCCGCCGCTTTAATATCCATGTTGCGGTAACTCGCGTCCCGCGGGTCAACATAGCCATGCCCACCGGTTCCGGTGCGCAGGATAAAGCCCGCATCGGGGCGCGGAACATGCATGTCGAATTCGGGTTTGCGACCCGCAAACAGCGCCGATTTCGGCGTGGCCGCCAGCGCCTCCTCAACCAGTTCGCGGGGCAGACGGATGCGTCCGGCCTCGGCCCCCTCTTTCGCGCCAGCCTTTAGAAACGCGGCTTTGGCGGCGGGATGCACCACCATCACACCGTAGTCCTCTAGCAAGGCGAAAGCGCGGGATTGCATGAATTCCAGCCGGTCAGCATCCAGAAACCCGAACCCCGGTCGAGCGGCAAACACACGGTCGATGGAAAAAGCGTCGGCGGGTTTTACGGATTGCGGCGGAGATTTGCGGCCACGGCGTTTTGGTCTTTGTGTCATGTCATACCTTTCTGAAACACAGATTTGATATGGCACACACCGATTACGCTCACTGCCTGCCGACTTGAGCAGGAGGAGCGTAGCAAATTCGGAGGTGGGATGGCAAATATTTTCAACCAGACCGGACGGGCCGCAGGCCCGGACAGCGCCCGATCCGCCCCCACGGGCGGGCGCTTCTCGCCCACCCTCGGATCGGGCACGCCCTTTGTTGTTTTACCCCGCCGTCTCCATCTCCCACAGCGCCGCCGCCCCGTCATACAACCGCCGCATGATCTGCATTTCCGACACCCCTAGCCGCGCCGAGGGGGATACGTCGACCAACCCGTCCGCACCCGCATCCGAATGCTCGCCGCCTGCCCCGCGCACAGCCAAGCCCAACCCTTTGGCCGCTTTGGTCAGTGCCGACAGGTCTGTGCCGCCCTTGGTCACCTTGGGCAGTTTCATGTGCAGGCTGGCCCGCATGCCTGCGCCCAGATTGGTCGGGCAGGATGCAATCGCTCCGTATTTGTCGGACATGGCGAATTCGGGCAGCAGCCCTTCCAGCACGGACAGCCCCGTGTGCAACCGGTCAAACAGCGCATTCAGGTTGCCGCCGTGCTGCATCGCCATGATGCGCAGGTGGTCTTCTTCGCCGACCCAGACCAGAAAATCTTCGGCTTCGGATACATACATCCCGCGCCCATAGGGCCAGTCGCCGGAAATACCCGCGACATTCAGAAAACGGTCGTTGCTCATGTCTTTGAACATCTGGTGGGCGGCAACGCGGCGGTCGTATTCGTCCGCGCTGATCTCGTGCGGTGAACCGGGGGTAATCGACAGGTATTGCCCGCCAAACGCGGGGTTTTCTGCCAGTTTGGCAAAGGCATCGGCGGCAAGGGTTTCAAACGCCACCCGCTGATCCCTGTCCATTGCACCGGGCAGAGGGAAGGACGCCGCATTGCGCGCCACCCGTACCCGCATGGAAACATCTTTCAGCGCCGGATCAATTGCACCCAGATCACAAGCCGCCTGCGTGGTGTCCCAGTCATGTGGCTGGGCAATCGGGGTATCATCAGGGATGCCGTGGAAATCATGGATTAGCTTGTCAAAGAACGGCGCGAAATCGGCGTAGTCCTGTGCGTCCATCGCATAGGCCCCCATCGAGCTGTCGGGGTTGGCAATGCCTGACGCGATGATTTTCAGCAGGCGTTGTTGCAGGGCGGGTTCCAGAGCACGGAAATATTCCATGTCGAAATGCCGCGCCATCAGGTTGTTCGGGTGGGATTGTTTGATTTTGGCGATCTGGGCGATTGGGTCTTGTTTCATGGTTT
>CAZIDQ010000220.1:0-4242 GCA_964538015.1 uncultured Marinosulfonomonas sp. | reverse complement strand
CCAGCGTCCTGCTGCGAACTGCCCCCCACCAGATCCAGCAAGGATTTCCCGGGTTTACAGGCCTTGTTCAGGTTGCCCAAAATCACCCCGACATTGGCCAGATCAACCGGCCGCGCATCCGATTGCTGCGAGGCCAGATAGCCAAAGGTCCACGCGCCAACCATCGCCAGCGTTGTTTCATCCGCATCCCCAAGGATATCCGTGCAAGGCTGTTTTGGATCAAACCCTTGGGCCTGTGCGCCGGATACGGCCAAGGCTGCAACAGCCGCCAATAATAATGATTTTCCCATAATGTCACTCCTGAAACAGGTTTTCGTAAAACTATGGGTGTAACGTTAGTCCATCACCTGCATCACTTCAACTTCCTCGCCATCCCGCACCGCGGTGTAAAAACAACTGCGCCGGTTGGTATGACAGGCCGGCCCCGTCTGGCGCACCACCACCAGCAGGCAATCACGGTCGCAATCCACGCGCAATTCTACCAGTTCCTGCACATGGCCCGAGGTCTCGCCCTTGACCCAGAACGATTGCCGCGAGCGCGACCAATAGGTCACCTTGCCGGTTTTCAGCGTGCGCGCCACCGCCTCGGCGTTCATCCACGCCATCATCAGCACCTCGCCGGTGCCGTCGGCCTGGGCAATCGCCGGGATCAAGCCATTGTTATCAAAACGTAGTGTTGCAGGGTCGAATGACATATGGAATCCTTTGCATATCCGCTGTAGACGCCTATCTAGAATACCAGCAGCCAAAAGGGAAAGCCAATGAGCGATAATGCCGAGCTGATAAAACTATATTCCGGCCAGATTCTGGCGCTGGCGGCCGACATTCCCCTGACCGACCGGCTGGACAATCCCCAAGCGACTGTAAAACGCCGTGCCCCGCTGTGCGGGTCCACCGTGACGGTCGATATTGTGCTGGAAGATAGCAAAATCGCACAGTTCGGTCAGGATGTAAAAGCCTGCGCATTGGGTCAGGCGGCGGCCTCGGTTGTGGCAAGCCGGATCATCGGGCGCACAGCGTCCGAAATCACCAAGGCCCGCGATCAACTCTCCGCCATGCTGCGCGACGGCGACCCTGCCCCCGATGCCCCCTTTGACGGGTTAAAGGTGCTGGAACCCGCGCGGGAATTCAAGAACCGCCACGCCTCGATCCTGCTGGCGCTGGAAGCCACGGTCGAGGCCATCCAAACGGCAGAAAAAACCGCCTGCGCTTAACTTCAGTGAAAGACATTGGCTTTAGCGTCCCTGTTTCATACTCAGGAGACGTTTATGATTCCCGCTGCCGATTTTTCCGATTCCAGCCTCGCCAACGAGCAAATCGACAAGCTGTCGCATATCGCATCGCGGCTAAGTATTGAACTGGTCGATGTTGCCGGCGCGCTGGACCAGATTGACGAAAGCACCCGCCGACAACTGCAATCGCTAGAGCACGTTCGCGGAAATGCCAACCGGATGTTGCAGGGCAATGCCACAGTTCGCAAGGCAATCGACCTGGTCAACGAAACCACCACCGAAACACTCGAGGCAGTGGTTTCCTCGGTCGAAAACATCCAGAGCGCGGGGAACCGGACGCAGAAACTGGCCAACTGGGTGCGCTCGCTGGACGCCCGCATTACCGAAATCGAGGACACGATCGCCTCGGCGCGCAGTAACAACGACGATATTGCCTCGATTGCCGCGCAGGTGAATATTCTGGCCATCAACGCCAAGATCGAAGCGGCGCGTGCAGGCGAAGCAGGGCGCGGGTTTGCCGTGGTGGCCGAAGCGATCAACGAATTGTCGCGCAAAACCGCCGGCGCTGCTGAAGGGATTTCCGACAGTATCCTGACCCTTGGCAACTGGATCGATTCCCTGCGCGGCGAGGCAGGCGTCGCCGCTGAAGATGCCGAAGGGGTGTTGACCGAAGCGGATGACACCGACATCGCCCTGTCCGGAATCGCGGAACATGTGCGTATGATCAATTCCGAGGCCAACCAGATTAAGGAAAATGCCGGAAATGTTGGTGAAGCCATCAATGAATTCGGAGAAAGCTTTGATCAGATGGGCACAGCGCTAGAGCACACGGCAACCGGTATCCATCAGGTCCGCGACCGCGCCGATACGATGGTGGGGCACGCCGAATATCTGGTGCAAAGCAGTGTTTCACTGGGTGGCGTCACGCAGGATTCGCGTTTTATCGACGAGGTTCAGGCGCGTGCAGCGCTCATTTCGATGGCATTCGAGGAAGCAATTGCCAGCGGGGCAATCTCCCGCGATGCCCTGTTCAAGCCGTCCTATACGCCGATACCTGTCAGTGATCCGCAACAGTTCATGACCGGATTTACCAATTTTACAGATAAGGTGTTGCCGCCCATTCAAGAGCAGGCGCTGGAATTTGATCCCTCTGTGGTGTTTTGTGCTGCAATTGATCGCAGAGGTTATATCCCGACCCACAACAACAAATTCTCGCAACCAATGGGGAATGATCCGGTCTGGAACATGGCCAACTGCCGCAACCGGCGCGTGTTCGATGACAAGGTCGGCCTGAAGGCGGGTAACAACCAACAACCCTTTCTGCTGCAGGTCTATCGCCGTGATATGGGCGGCGGCGAATATGTTACCATGAAAGATGTCTCAGCCCCGATCCTTGTTGGCGGCCAACTATGGGGCGGATTGCGACTGGCCTATACCTCATAAAAAAACCGCCGCACTTCTGGGGACAGAAGGCGGCGGCAAGTGGCCATGTCTGATGTGATCCGGGTCCGGTTAGACGAGAAAGAGGCAATCTTCTCGATACTGGGATAGCTGTATCGTGCAGCTGTGGGGACATGTTGCACGCGGATTTTCCGGCATAAGACGGCAGGCAAAGTCAAAATTTGGGTTTAGAACATCCCCGGTAAATATAGCGCAACCCCCAGCATCACCATCAAGGCTGCGGCCCCCGCGGCGTCCTGAATAAGGGTTGCGCCGGATCGGGCATAAACGATTTTGATTTCAGCGAGCATTGTGTGGCTCCTTTGATGTTCACGTTCTGTCTGTTGCCTCTTTGTTCCTATATTTTAGTTAATTTGTAAAGAACTTTTTAAGAACATTTGCGAACAAAGTGGAACGCGTAAGCTTAACCCACTGAAATCAAACGGATTGCCTTATCCTGTTCCATTAACCACAACAACACCCGCGCCGCCTTGCCGCGTTCCCCTTCCAGCGTTGGGTCCTCGGCCAGCAATTTACGCGCATCACTTTGCGCCACCGCCATCAACCCCGCCTGCCGTTCCAGATCGGCAATCCGGAATCGTGGCAATCCCGATTGCGCCGTTCCAATCAAATCCCCTGCCCCGCGCATCGCCAAATCTTCTTCGGCAATCCGAAAACCGTCCTCGGTCTCGCGCAAAATCTCAAGCCTGCGCGCCGCCGTTTCAGACATGGGCGCCTGATACATCAGCAAGCAGGTCGATTGCTCTGTCCCGCGCCCGACCCGCCCGCGCAGCTGGTGCAATTGCGCCAAACCGAAACTTTCGGCCCGCTCAACCACCATGATCGTCGCGTTGGGCACATCCACCCCGACCTCGATCACCGTGGTGGCCACCAGAACTTTGGTTTCGCCCGCCTCGAACCGCTTCATCGCCGCGTCCTTGTCCGCTGGCGGCATCTGGCCATGCACCAGCCCGACCACCCCTTCGCCAAGGGCCGCGCGCAACATTTTGAACCGCTCCTCGGCTGCGACCATATCCACGACTTCGCTTTCCTCGACCAATGGGCAAACCCAATAGGCCTGCCGCCCCTCGGCCAAGGCTTTGCGCATATGGTCAACCACCTCGTCCACCCGTCCGGTCGACACCATCGCCGTGCGGATCGGTTTGCGCCCGGGCGGTTTTTCGTCCAGCACCGACACATCCATATCGCCATATTGCGCCAAAGACAGCGAGCGCGGGATCGGTGTGGCTGTCATCACCAACACATCCGCATGCACGCCCTTGGCCGACAATTCCAGCCGTTGCCGCACCCCGAACCGGTGCTGTTCATCCACCACCGCCAGCCGCAAATCGGCAAACTCCACGTCCTTCTGAAACACCGCATGGGTGCCGACCAATATCTGGATCTTGCCCGATTTCAGCGCCGCCAATTTCGCCGCACGTTCCGCCCCCTTGTCGCGGCCGGTCAGGATTTCCAGCACCACACCGGCGGATTCGGCCAAAGGCTGTAACCCCGCCAGATGCTGCCGCGCCAGAATTTCCGTCGGGGCCATCATCACCCCCTGCCCGCC
>CAZIDQ010000219.1:0-4248 GCA_964538015.1 uncultured Marinosulfonomonas sp. | reverse complement strand
CCGATAAGCGGGCGGAAACTGTTTTGGCGGACGTTTAGGTTCTGTCATAGATTCTCCGATCAAATTCGTCCGCAACGATACCGAACGTTGTGTCATTCGTCGAGTTCGTATGAACAAGGGCCATCCGCATCAAGCCAGTTGACAAACAGTATCACAAATCATCTTCTAATAGCAGGATGGGGCCTTTCTCAAGAATTCTGGAGGCTTCCTTCAGCGGATGGGGTTTCCCCATCTATTTTTACATGACCCGTGCCATTCGGCGCACAGCCTATCACTGGGCGTTGCCCAGATCGGGCTGTGCCAGACAAAGACAGGTTGAGAAAGTGCTTCATCCACATTTGCCATGAATTACCGTACATTCGCATCCACCCTTGCAGCCCCACTTGTAGCAGGGGCATGGACATATGACGCCGTCAAAAAAAGCCTGCAAAAGGTACTCCCCAAACCATTCAAGCGTCACGCACATACATTGGCACTGGACCTGATACGGACATTTCCCAAAACATATGCTCCATCCCGCATCGCCGTTGCTGATTGGTTGGCAGACCAAACCGCAACCCATTCGATTTGGAAACATGCACGCAAACACGACACCTGGCCTAAACCAAACCTGACACAAACACGGTTCGTTCCCACCCGCCCATTTGATACGCTGGGTTTGCCGCAACTCTCCAGCAGTGATGATCTGGCCGACTGGCTGGGGATCACGCCGGATACTCTTGTCCGGTTTTCCGACAAGCGGGGATTGTCAAACAGCACCAACAACGCATTCGCCCCGCATTACCGATATCACAGACAGGCCAAACGATGTGGCGGCCTGCGGTTGATCGAAGAACCCAAACCCGTCCTGAAAACCCTGCAGCGCCGTATCCTGTCAGACTTGCTCGATCTGATCCCGCCCAGCCCTGCCGCTTACGGGTTCACCAAGGGGCGTGACTGCCTTGCTTCCGCAGCCCTTCATGGCGGCGAGGCAATGCTGATCGGCTTTGATCTGCGTGCATTCTTTGCATCCATCCCCCACAGCCGCATTTTTGGCCTATTTCGCACCCTGGGCTACCCCGATCCCGTGGCACATGATCTGACCGGGCTATGCACTGTTGCCACCCCCGCCCATATCCTGTCACAACACAATTACGCCGATGTCAATCTTCTGGCCCGTCGTCACCTGCCTCAGGGCGCACCGACCTCGCCTGCTTTGGCCAATCTGTGCACCTTCAACCTTGACCGCCGCCTGACCGGTCTGGCCCGCCGGATAGAGGCCAACTATAGCCGCTATGCAGATGATATGAGCTTTTCGGGTGACCCACACATCATTCACACACTGCTAAAGGCCGTGCCGTCAATCATTAAGGACGAGGGGTTCACCCTGAATCCGAACAAAACCCGCATCCTGCCATCAAACGGGCGTCAGACCACAACCGGGCTGGTGGTGAATGAAAAGATCAACATCCCGCGTGAAGATTATGACCGGCTCAAGGCCATCATCCACCACCTCAACAACCCCGACGACACGCGCCGGTATGACCGGTGTTTTCTTGCGTCATTGTCCGGGAAAGTCACATGGGTCGAACGGGTAAACCCGGCTCGGGGGCACAAACTCCGGACCCGCCTGACCAAAGCACTTCAGGATTAACACCTCTGTTGCCCCCCCAGGCCTAAGCCGATAGAAACAGTCAAATCTCAGCATTCCACCAAGGAGCACCCTCATGGCGGCCTATCAATACGTATACTTCATGGACGGCGTGTCCAAAACCTATCCCGGCGGCAAAAAGCTGTTTGAAAACATCCACCTGAATTTCCTGCCCGGTGTGAAAATCGGCGTGGTCGGGGTGAACGGTTCGGGTAAATCCACCTTGATGAAAATCATGGCCGGCATGGACAAGGATTTCACCGGCGAAGCATGGGTCGCCGAAGGTGCCAAGGTGGGCTATCTGCCGCAGGAACCCACATTGGACACATCCCTGACCGTGCGTGAAAACGTGATGCTGGGGGTTGCCGAAAAGAAGGGCATTCTGGACCGTTATAACGAGCTGGCCATGAATTACTCGGACGAAACCGCCGACGAAATGGCCAAGCTGCAAGACGAGATCGACGCACAAAACCTGTGGGATCTGGACGCCCAAATCGACGTCTCGATGGAGGCCCTACGCTGCCCTGAAGATGATGCCGATGTTTCCACGCTTTCGGGTGGCGAGATGCGCCGTGTCGCCCTGTGCAAACTGCTGCTGGAAGCCCCCGACATGCTGCTGCTGGACGAGCCGACCAACCACCTTGACGCCGAAACCATCGCATGGCTGCAACAGCACCTAATGGCCTATAAAGGCACCATCCTGATCGTCACCCACGACCGCTATTTCCTAGACGACATCACCTCGTGGATTCTGGAACTGGACCGTGGCCAAGGTGTGCCGTGGGAGGGCAACTATTCCTCATGGCTCGAGCAAAAAGCCAAACGCCTGTCCAAAGAGGCCCGCGAGGACAAATCACGCCAGAAGACGCTGGAGCGCGAGCTGGAATGGATGCGTGCATCCCCCAAGGCCCGTCAGGCCAAATCCAAGGCCCGTATCAACGCCTATAACGACATGGCCAACATGTCCGAGCGCGAGAAAATGGGTAAGGCGCAGATCATCATTCCCAACGGTCAGCGCCTTGGTGGAAAGGTGATCGAGGTCGAGGGGCTGAAGAAAGCCATGGGTGACAAGCTGTTGATCGAGGACCTTGATTTCACCATCCCGCCCGGTGCGATTGTCGGCGTCATTGGCCCCAACGGCGCGGGTAAAACCACGCTGTTTCGGATGATGACGGGGCAGGAACAGCCCGACGCAGGCACGGTCACATTTGGCGACACGGTGCAGCTGTCTTATGTCGATCAATCCCGTGATGATCTGGACGACAACGCGACTGTGTGGGAGGCCGTGACCGACAGTCAGGACATCATCATGCTTGGCGACGCCGAAATGAATTCCCGCGCCTATTGCTCGGCGTTCAACTTCAAGGGCGGCGATCAGCAGAAAAAGCTGTCGATGCTGTCAGGTGGGGAACGTAACCGCGTCCACATGGCGCGGCTGCTGCGCTCTGGCGGCAACGTGCTGCTGCTCGATGAGCCGACCAATGACCTTGACGTGGAAACCCTGCGCGCGCTGGAAGACGCGCTGGTCGATTTCGCCGGTTGCGCTGTTGTGATCTCGCACGATCGCTTCTTCCTTGATCGGATTTGCACCCACATTCTGGCGTTTGAAGGCGAGGCGCATGTGGAGTGGTTCGAGGGGAATTTCGAGGATTACGAAGAGGACAAGAAACGCCGGTTGGGCGCGGATGCGCTGGAGCCGAAGCGGGTGAAGTTCAAGAAGTTTGTGAGGTAGGGTGGGCGGTTCCGCGCCCAAGCGCGGGTTCGCCCACCATTCTGGACAATCACAAACGGTGGGCGAACCTGCGGCTGCGCCACAGAACCGCCCACCCTACACCATCGCCCAAGTTCAGGCGCTTTGTTTTGTTTCCAGATCGCCACCCCACTCTGGTGAAACCATCCCGCGTGCGATTTCCCGATGTATGGATGAATACGGCCAATCCACGGCGCGTTTGACAAACCCGTGTTTCACGGGATTGCCCCAACAATACTCCACATGATTGCGGTAATCCCGTTCATCACGGATCAAATGCTCCCAAAACCGCCGCTGCCAGATGCCCTTTTCCCGCTTTGCCACCAAACTTGGGCGCTGCGGTGCTTTCATGCCAATCCGGTGCGAGAATCGCCCTTTGATCAATCGCCACCGCGTGGAAAAATCCGCGTCCCCTTTGGGCAGCGTCCAGACCGCATGGATATGGTCTGGCAAAACCACCATCGCGTCACACACGAACGGCCGTTCCGACATCGTGGCCGAAAATGCCGCCCGCAGATCGTCAATCCGCTCGACCAGCAAATCCCCGCCCCGACGGGCAAGGTTCACGCTAAAGAAATAACTGGCTCCGGTCACACGGGTGCGGCGATAGTTTGACATGACCGCACCTTCGCACGGTCATGGTAAACGCTAGGTTAAAGCAAATCCAATCTGATTGAATTCACCCGACAATTCGAACGCATTTGCTATCGCAAACGCTGCCTCGAATTCGCGGGTAAATGCTCATTTTTAATTGGATTGGATACGCTCTAAACCCCCAGACACCACCGCATCACCGCCTTTTGCGCATGCAGGCGGTTCTCGGCCTCGTCAAAGATCACCGATTTTTCGCCGTCCATCACCGACGAGG
>CAZIDQ010000218.1:0-4283 GCA_964538015.1 uncultured Marinosulfonomonas sp. | reverse complement strand
TGGTTGTTCAGCGAATAGGCCAGCACGCGGCGCAGGTCGTTTTCGATTTCGGCGAAAAAGATCGGAAATACCGCCATAACAACGCCGATATAGATCAGGATTTCGGTGCCCGCGAACCCGCGTGCCAGCGCATAAATCGCCAGCTTGGTGGTAAAGGCCGACAGGATCACCGTGCCGGTAATGGTCGCCGCTGGATAACTATCCTGCAACCAGTTATGCAGCAGCGGAAAGGCGGCCTTGATACCGAAGGACAGAAAGATCAGCCACGTGCCAAGTGACCCCAGCGTCATGGTTTCAAACACAATCGACCCCGTGTCGCGGTACACCAGCGCCACACCGGCCAGCAGGATCACGCCTGATCCGATCTGGATAATCAAATAGCGCATCCCCGTATGGAATGCCCCTTCGGTGCGTCGCGCCCAGATCAGGAACACGGATGCAACCGCCGTGCCTTCCCAATAGAAAAACAGCGTGATCAGATCACCGGCAAACACCGCACCGATGGCGGAACCGGCATATAGCAATGCCGCCACCTGCTGCACCGTATCGCGCACATGCCATGCGTAAAGGTTGCCCAGAAACGCCGCCAGACTAAAGATCAGCCCGAACACGCGTGCCAGTTTGTCCACCCGCATCAGTTCCAGTTCAAACCCGAACAGCGGCACCGCATAATGCATTCCCAGTGGAATGGTCCAGATTTGCCATGCGGCGATGACTGGCACAACCAGCAACAGCCCCGCCCGCAACGGCCCTTTGGGCAGCGCCAGCAGCACAATCGCGGCGGCAAAGAACAGGTATGCGGTGGGGATCTGGTCAAGCGTCATGATCGACCTTTCCCAGTTCCGCTTCGGGGTATTCCTCGCGATCAACAGCTTTGTCGCCGTAGAAATCCTCGGGCCGTTTGATCAGCACGCGCAAGCCTTTGGCGACCAAGATCAGGCCGGTAAACATGATAAACCCGTAAGCGCCGAAAAAGCCCGGCGTGTGTTCGATATGGAAATAACCGTGTTTCTCGTAGGTAAAATCCACCAAAAACAGCAGCCCGCACACCACCGCCAGCGCCCAGAAAATCTTGTTCGCGCTGCCGGGCTTGTCGACCCACAGCAGCATCCGGCCAAGGGCAGGAAGTTTGGAAGGGTCGGTTTTATGATCTGACATGATTAGGCCTTCCCTTCTTTCGCGATAAGGGTTTGGGCCCAGACAAGGGCATCTTCTTTCGGGATCGTCAGCGACTTGGATATTTTCCAAGCCAGCCGGTTCTCGTTCATGTCGGGGAACCGGCGGCGCAGCTCTTTTAATTCCAAAAGCCGTGCTTTGGGCAGGTCGGCGCAGATGGCGATAGTTTCGTCAATTCCCAGTCCAAAATGCGCCCGTAATGCTTTGCGTATGTATAGTTCCCTTTGGCCTTCGGCTTGCAAGCGCCTGCCATAGGCCGATTTGTCTTCACCTGCATTTGGTTTGTCTAATTGATAGTCGCTCATTGCGCGCCCCCTACGATTGGCAGCAGGAAATCCCTGATATTGGTGGCATAGAAAAACAACAGCAAACAGCCGAATGCGGTGATTGCGGGCGGTAGCCAGACCAGTGTCGGGGATTCCTTGATGGCCGTCGCCTCGCCTGCTTTTGCTGGCCAAAAGAACCCCTTGCCGACAATCGACAGCAGATAGGCCACATTCAACAGCGAACTGAGCATCAGCACCGCAATCATCACCTGTTGGCCAGCGTCTGCGGCCCCGACGATCAACAGCCATTTGCTCCATGATCCGCCCAGCGGTGGCAGGCCGATGATCGACAGCGCTCCGATCAGGAATGCGCCATAGGTGATCGGCATGATCCGCCCCAGCCCGTTCATTTGGCTGATGTTGGTTTTATGGGTCGCCACATAGATCGAGCCTGCACACATGAACAAAGTGATCTTGCCCATCGCGTGCATGGCAATATGCATCCCGCCGCCAAGCGCCCCCATGGATGTGGCCAGCGCCATGCCAAGGGTGATGTAGGACAGTTGGCTAATGGTAGAATAGGCCAGCCGCGCCTTCAGGTTGTCCTTGGTCAGCGCCACAATGGAGGCGGCAATAATGGTATAGGCCGCAACCCACATCAGCCATTCGGACGCGCCGGTTTCGGCCAGAAAATCGATGCCGAAGATGTAGATGCCGACCTTCAGCATGGTGAACACGCCTGCCTTGACCACCGCAACCGCGTGCAACAGGGCGCTGACCGGTGTGGGGGCCACCATCGCGGCGGGCAGCCAGCGGTGGAAGGGCATCAATGCCGCCTTGCCGATGCCAAAGGCATACAGCCCCAGCAGCAGCGCCACCATCGGTCCGGCGATATGGCCGCGCAGAATGCCGCCTTGGGTGAAATCCAGTGTGCCGGTGATGGTATAGGTCCAGATCACCGCCACCAGCAGCAACCCGATCGAGGTGCCCATCAGGATGCCCAGATAGGTGCGCGCACCACTAATGGCCTCGGGTGTGCCTTTGTGGGCGACCAGCGGATAGGTGGACAGGGTCAGCATTTCATAGAACAAAAACAGCGTGAACATATTGGCCGAAAATGCCAGCCCCATCACAGCACCAATGGCCAGCGAGAAGCTGGCGAAGAAACGGGTGTGGTTATCCTCGTTATTGCCGCGCATATAGCCGACGCCGTAGATATGCGTCAGGATCCACAGGCCGGATGCGATGATGGCGAACATCAGGCCCAGCGGCTCGACGTTGAATGCGATATCAAGGCCGGGGAAAACGGTTAGCAGGCTGAACGCCTCGGTCGTGGTGTTGCCCACATTGGACAGGATCACCAGCACCGTGGCAAAGGTGGCAAAAGCCGCGCCAAGGGTCATGCTGTCACGCAGGTTCGCGTGATTGCGCAGCAGCAGGTTGCCGATAGACGCCGCAGCGGGGATCAGCATGGTTAGCAGGATGGCGGTATTAGTGTCCACTTGCAGCGCCCCCCATAAATCCGTGCAACAAACCGTCAGCGGCGGTTCGTGCCGCCGTCAACGTCAGTTCGGTATCAACACCAAACCACACTGTTGCGCCAGCCATGATCCACAGCGGCACCAGCATGGTCAGCGGGGCCTCTTGCCGGGTCCAGCCCTCGGCGGGTTGTTTCATGTATAGGGTTTCGATCACCCGCCAGACGTAGATGATGGCCAGCAGCGATGATGCGACAATCGCCAATGCCAGCGGCCAATACCCCTGTTCAATCGCGGCCTGCACCAGCACCCATTTGCTGATAAAACCGGCGGTGCCCGGCACCCCGATCAGCGATAGGCCGGCAATGACGATGGCGAAACTGGTAAACGGCATCACTTTGCCCATGCCCTCGATTTTGGCATAGAACGAACTGCCCGACCGCAGCACCAGCGCGCCAACGCCCATGAACAGGGCGGCCTTGGTGATACCGTGGTTGAAAAGATGCACGATGGTGGCCGTTAGGCCTGTGGTCGACAACATGCCGATGCCCAGCAGGATATAACCGATCTGGGCGATACTGGAATAGGCCAGCATGCGTTTGAAATCGCTTTGGAATACGGCAATCAAGGACGCGGCGAACATCGCAAGGATCGCCAGTGGCATCATCACCCATCTAACGGCGTGCATTTCAAACAGGAAATCAGGCTGAAAGATAGTGAACAAGAACCGCAACAGCACGTAGATCGCAACCTTGGTTGCGGTGGCGGCAAGGAAAGATGTCACCGCCGAGGGCGCATAGGTATAGGCGTTGGGCAGCCACAGATGCAGCGGATAGACAGCGGCCTTTAGCCCCATGCCGACCACGATAAAGGCAAAGGCTGTTTCCAGCGTGCGGTTGGTGCCGTGGGCCTGAATATAGCGGGCGATATCGGCCATGTTCAGGGTGCCAGTGGCGGCATACAGAAAACCGATGCCGATCACGAAAAACGTAGCGCCAATGGTGCCCATGATCAGGTAATCATAGGCCGCTGTCAGCGCGCGTTTATCGGTGCGCGACCCCATCGCGACCAGCACATAGGTCGAAAGGGACGAAATTTCGAGGAACACAAACACGTTGAACGCATCCCCCGTTGCCACCACGCCCAGCAGGCCGGTAAGGCACAGCAGATACATGGTGTAGAACAAGGTCTGGTGGCGTTCGGGTATTTCGTTTTTGATGCTTTGGATGGTGTAGGGCAGCACAATGGTGCCAATCGCCGATACCAGCAACAACACGAATGCATTGGCCGCATCAATCCGGTATTCGATGCCAAGCGGCGGCAACCAGCCGCCAATCGCATAGGAAATCACGCCGCTGTCCAG
>CAZIDQ010000217.1:0-4284 GCA_964538015.1 uncultured Marinosulfonomonas sp. | reverse complement strand
GGATCAATATCAATAGCCAGCCGCACGGAATTTGGCACCCGCAATTGCCCGACCCACGCCTTCAACGCCGCCTGCAACGGCACCCCTTTGGCGGCCTTCACCAACAGGCGCACCCGATGCCGTCCCCTGATCCGTGCAATCGGCGCCGGTGCGGGGCCGAACACCTGTGCTGAAACCTGCCGCAACGGGCCATCACGTCGCGCCAGCTCGGCGGCGAAATCAAACACCTCGGCGGCATTTTCCGAACTCAGGATAATCCCCGCCATCCGCCCATATGGCGGCACGCCCGCCGCCTCGCGTTCGCGGGCTTCGGCTTGCCAGAACGCCTCCTCGTCCCCCGACAGGATGGCGCGGATCACTGGATGTTCGGGCTGTGTGGTTTGCAACAGCGCCAGCCCCTTCTTTTCCACCCGACCGGCCCGTCCCGCCACCTGCCGCATCAGTTGAAACGTGCGTTCCGCCGCCCGCAGATCGGACCCTTGCAACCCCAGATCGGCATCAATCACCCCGACCAGGGTCAGCAGCGGAAAGTTGTGCCCCTTGGCCACCATCTGCGTGCCGATGATAATGTCACAGGCCCCCGCCGCGATTTCCTCGATCTTTTCTTTCAGTGCGCGAGCCGATCCGAACAGGTCCGACGACAACACCGCCACGCGGGCGTCGGGGAACAGCGCGCGCACCTCTTCGTCCAGCCGCTCGACTCCCGGACCAACAGGGGCCAATCGCCCCTCGGCCTCGCAGGACGGGCATTTATCCGGCATCGGTTTGCTCTCGCCACACTGGTGGCACATCAGGCGTTTTTGGAACCGGTGTTCCACCATCCGCGCATCGCAATGGTCACAACCGATCTGATGCCCGCAGGCCCGACAAACCGTTGTCGGCGCATAGCCACGGCGGTTGATGAACAGCAGCGATTGTTCCCCCAACGCCACCCGCGCCGCCACCGCATCGCGCAAACTTGGCGAAATCCAGCGGCTTGACGGAATATCCTCGGCCCGCAGATCAATGGTGCGCATGTCCGGCATTTGTGCGGCCCCAAAGCGCGAGGTCAGCTCGACCCGTTTATACTTGCCCGCCTGCGCATTGGCCCAAGTCTCCAGCGATGGCGTGGCCGAGGCCAGCACCACCTGCGCCGAACACAGCGATGCGCGCAGAACCACCATGTCGCGGGCGTTATAAAGCACGCCTTCTTCCTGTTTGTAGGAGGTGTCGTGTTCCTCATCCACCACCACCAGCCCCAAGTCGCGGAACGGCAGGAACAGTGCCGAACGTGCGCCAACCACCAGCCCCACATTGCCCTCGCCCGCCATCTTCCATAGGCGGCGGCGTTCGGTCATGGTGACGCCGGAATGCCATTCGCCAGCACATGCGCCAAAGCGGTCCTCGACCCGTTTCAGGAATTCCGATGTCAGGGCGATTTCGGGCAGCAGCACCAGCGCTTGTCGTCCCTTGCGCAGACATTCGGCCACGGCTTCCAGATAAACCTCGGTCTTGCCTGATCCCGTGACGCCTTTCAGCAGGGTGGTGCCATAGGTGCCACTGGCCACCCCGTCGCGCAACACCCCTGCCGCCGTGGCCTGATCCGGCGTCAGGTCCACGCCATTATAATCGGGGTCCAGCGGCGGATAGGGCAGATCGCGTGGGCTGTCTTCTTCCCGCACCACGCCCTGCTTCACCAGCCCCTTGATTACCGAGGATGACACCCCCGCCTGTTCCGCCAATTCGCCCAGCGTGAACGACAGACCACTGTAATCCGCCAATACCTTTAACACACGGCGCCGCGCGTCTGTTTCACGGTCAGGCGCCCCGCTGCCCAGCCGGAACACCTTGCGCATCGCGGGAGCATCGCCCAGCCCCGGCGCGCGGGTCGCCAGCCGCAGCATCATGGACAGCGGCGTCATGGTATACTCCGCCGCCCGTGTCAGAAATTCGCGCATTTCCCCGCGCATCGGGGCGACATCCAGCACGCGGATCACACTGCGCGCTTTCTTCAGGTCGAACCCGCCGCGCCCCCTGCCCCAGACCACACCAATCACCTTGCGCGGACCCAGCGGCACTTCGACAAAAGCGCCGGTCATGCAACCGCCTTCGGGGGCCTTGTAATCCAGCAACCGGTCAATCGGTTGCGCGGTTAGAACAGCCACCAGCGTGCCTTCGTCGAAAAATCCGTGATCAGACATTCGTTACCCCGCCGTTTAGGGCTTTCTGCCCCTTGTCGCTTGCGCTAGAACGGACAAAATGTCGCAATAAATATGCAAGGGAACTACAGATGCAATTTTTCATAGATACCGCCGAAGTCGAAGACATCAAGGAACTGAATGATCTGGGCATGGCCGATGGCGTCACCACCAACCCGTCGCTAATCATGAAATCAGGCCGCGATATTCTGGAAGTGACCAAGGAAATCTGCGGCATTGTTGATGGCCCCGTTTCCGCCGAAGTTGTGGCAATGGACGCTGATGACATGTTGAAAGAAGGCCGCAAGCTGGCCAAAATCGCCGACAACATCGCGGTTAAAGTGCCGCTGACATGGGCCGGTCTGAAAACCTGCAAGGCGCTGTCGGCAGACGGCATCATGGTCAACGTCACCCTGTGCTTCTCGGCCAACCAGGCATTGCTGGCTGCCAAGGCAGGGGCGACATTCATTTCGCCGTTTATCGGGCGTCTGGACGACTTAAACATTGATGGCATGGACCTGATCGCCGACATTCGCACGATCTATGACAATTACGGTTTCGAGACCCGCATCTTGGCCGCCTCGATCCGCTCCGTCAACCACATGACGCAAGCCGCCCTGATCGGCGCCGACGTGGCCACCGCCCCGCCCGCCGTGATCAAGAAAATGGCAGCCCATGTGCTGACCGACAAAGGGTTGGAAGGGTTCATGAAGGATTGGGCCAAAACAGGTCAGAAAATCCTGTAAGGCACAGAAACGACAGCTAATCCCCATCTACCGTGGTTTCAAATATCAATGGTAGGTGGGGCGCGGTAACGGCTCAGTCCGCAACAGATTTCGGACTGAGCAGCACATATTGCCTGCCGATTTCGCTTGCCACCAGAACAAACCTGTTGGCGGGATCGCTATAAAGGAATGTGCGCGACCGAATAAAATGTGACCAGATGAACTTGAGCACCTTGCCCGCCGTTTCAAACGTGTAATACGCTTGACCGGACCATGCCGCAGACAGCGAGCCACCGGTCGGGCTGCCCAGAACTGGCCCGCGCCCTTTGTAAAAATTCTCTTTTAGAAAATGATCCAAAGTGATGCTGGTTTGACGCCCCTTCAACTGCACACTGCTTTTTGCGTCATCAAACCTTGGGGCTTTAACTTCCACATATCTGTCGGTTTGGTTTGCCGCCAGATCATCCTGCCCCTTATCTGGAAAACTTGTATCCAGATCGCGGTCCGCCCTGACTTCCAGCCAGCGCCCGTCAACAAAGAAAACATGCGCCTTGATCACTCCGGTTCTGTAATTCTGTTCGTTTAATATGGCGTGTTCATCATAGCGGTAATAAAGGCTTTTTTCATACAACCCACGGATCAAACCTTCGGTAACGGGACCATCGGGTGCGTATTGCTCAAAGGGAACAAGGGTCGTGCTGCCGTCCATGAGAAACGTGTAATACCCCTCTGGTCGCAGGATGTAATTGTTGAAAATGCGCAAAGGTGCGCCGGTTTGGGTGACCAGCATCCGCTCAAGGTGTTTGTCCAGAACGACGCTGGTCCAATCCCGATCGGCCCGTATGTTCGACGAATTGAAAAATGATAGAATGACGTGTTTGTCGGGGCCAATAACAACCAAATCCCTGAAATTCCCATACTCGACATTGCTCAAATCCCGGATATTGAAATCATCGTTTGAGGCCATTTCCCTTAGGGGCGCGTAATCGGACTCTGGCAGGCTGGCCAGCGCCTCTTTGGATATGGCAATTTCCTTGGCGATCTTTCTGTCGGCCAGAAAATCACGCCCCATAATAAATCCAACACCCAAAGCAACAACAACGACGCCAAGCAGGGCAAGTTTGGCAAATCCATTCATCTCAATACTCCACTCCGGACAATGCCCGACATTATCGGGGAACCCGTTAATAACCAAAATAGGTTCCGATACAGACCCTATTGGTAGATGAGTGTAAAACAAGAGGAAAGCGACAGGAAACCGGCCAACCAAATTGTCCGTGTTGGCCAATCCGGTTTCATCCACCGGATAATCGCGCGCCAATGCTTCTACCTGTTGTCGTCAAAACACGATCTTGCACCTACGCGGCCCTACCCCAAAAACC
>CAZIDQ010000216.1:0-4309 GCA_964538015.1 uncultured Marinosulfonomonas sp. | reverse complement strand
CTAAACGATGCACCCTGTTCAGGGCATGGTCTGACCCTTTGCCCTGAACTTGCTTGCTCTTTTTATGAATACCGCGCCATATCTAGCATATGAGCAAGGCCATTTTCATTCAAAACCCCGTTTCAATCTACAAGGATCGCCCGGGCGAAGCTTACCATTTCCCCAAACGGTATCTCCGTGCCGTTCAGGATACCGTTGGTGACTGGGTTGTCTTTTACGAGAGTCGCAAAAACAACGGGGCTTTTGGGTATGTTTCAGTACAACATGTTCTGGATGTTGTGCCCGACCCACAAGAACCAGATCACTACTACGCCATCCTTGACCCGTCTACAGAATGGTCATTTGAACACACTGTTCCACGGGCTGCCCCAGACGGCATTGCGTATGAACATTCGCTACGGGGTGATGGCGGGCGCCCGATTTCAGGCGGGGCAAATGTCTCGGCGGTCAGGCGCATAACCGATCCGGAATTTGCGGCCATCGTCAATTTCGGGATGCAGGAATTAACCGGTCCAGAAGCCATGCCCCGCAATACATCGGATGATGAAACAGCCTCTCTTGCCTTCAATGATCCACCTGCCCCGTTTGATCACGCACCACTTGCCTCTTTCCGACCCGAGATATTAACCTCGCGCAAATACCGTGACCCTTCGTTTCAACGACAGGTCCGAAAGGCCTATGGCGGGCGCTGCGCCATCTCGGGGTTAGAATTACGCAACGGCGGGGGGCGCCCCGAAGTCGAAGCGGCCCATATCCGCCCTGTCAAAGACAAGGGGCCAGATACCGTCCGAAATGGCTTGGCCCTTTCGGGAACATTGCACTGGATGTTTGACCGTGGGCTAATTTCCGTGGCCGAGGATCACCGCATCCTTATTTCACACAACAAAATTCCTAAAGAAACCGCTTCACGATTGATCACCTCCGGGCAAAAACTTCTGCTGCCGGAAAATCCACGCCATCATCCGCATCCTGATTACCTACGGTATCACCGCGAAAACATCTTTGGCCAAACGGGCTAGGCGCTTGCCACCACCCGTGCCGCGGCCGACAGCGCGCCGTCGCCATGCTCGATGCCCAGCGCATCCATGCCCGCCTCGATCACGCCCAGCACCCCCAGCAGCATATGCGCGTTTACATGCCCCATGTGGCCGATGCGAAAAAACCCGTGCCAGGCCGGGTCACCCGGGGGCGCCATGCCGATGCCGATGCCCAGCGTCACGCCCGCCTTTTCACTGACCCAGTCGCGCAGCGCCGTGCCTTCGGGCGCGCCAATACGCACCGCTGTCACCGCATGGCTGCGCTTATTCACATCCGCGATGTTCAACTCGGCAGGCCCCCGCAAACCCCAAGCATCAAATGCCGCCCAAACCGCCTGTGCCAGTTTGGCGTGGCGGGCCCATGCGGCCTCAACCCCTTCTTCATGCACCAACATATCCAGTGCTTCGCGCAGGGCAAAGATGTGGTGCGTCGGGGCGGTGCCCGCAAAATACTGGTAGAAATCATCCGGCTGCGCCCGTGGCCGCCAGTCCCAGTAAGAACTGACCAGATCCACCTTTTCCCGCGCCGCATCGGCCTTGTCGTTGAAAAACACAAAGCCCAGCCCAGGTGGCACCATGATCCCCTTTTGCGAGGCCGCAACCACCACATCGACACCCCATGCGTCCATTTCAAACCGCTCAACCGCCAATGATGCGATGCAATCCACCATCAGCAGCGCCTCATGCCCCACCTGATCCATCACCGCCCGCAGCGCCGGAATATCGTTTCGCACCGAGGTCGAGGTATCCACATGCACCGCCATCACCGCCTTGATCTGCCCTTCGGTATCGGCGCGTAAAACGGCTTCGGCCTGCGCCAGATCAATATCGGATCGCTTGCCGTAATCCAGAATTTCCACCTCGGCCCCCAACCGTTCGGCCATATTGGCCCAGCCAAGGCCGAACAGCCCCGTTGCCAGCACCAGAACCTTGTCCCCGCGCGACAACACATTGGCCAACGCGGCTTCCCACACCCCGTGGCCGTTGGCGATATAGATAGCCGCCTGATGCTGCGTGCGCACCACGGCCTTCAGATCGACAATGATGCTGCGCACCGTATCGGCCAGCGCGCCGCCATAGATATTGGGCGCGGGCTGGTGCATCGCCTGCAACACCCTGTCCGGCACCACCGAGGGTCCGGGAATGGCAAGATAGGGGCGGCCATGGGATAAGGTCATTGGGGGGATTCTCCTGTTACGTCCCAACGACGCTATTGCCTTGCCTAACGGGCGTCAATTCCACTTCCACGTTTCTCTTTTTCATAAATATCCGCGCCGCAGGTACCCGAGGACCCGCAGGGACCGAGATATAAAGCGGCCCGGCACGGGCCTCCGTTAAACTCCACCAACGCTTGCACCAAGGCGCGCCGCAAGTTAAGCACAATGAACAACTGCCCCACAGGACAAGGCAACCGTGACAAAAACCCCCTCATCCGATCCCTATTCCTCGCGCACGCTGATGCGCCGCCTTTGGCACGGTTATCTGAAACACCACAAATGGTGGATGACACTGGCGCTCATCCTGATGGTGATCGAGGGCAGCACGCTGGGAATCCTGTCCTATATGCTGCAACCGATGTTCGACAATGTGTTCGCTGCGGGCAACAAACAGGCCGTCTGGTGGGTTGGCGGCATCATCTTCGGGCTGTTCGTGGTGCGGGCCATCACCCAGCTGGCGCAAAAAACCATCATGACCCACATTGCGCAAAAAACCTCGACCGCGATGCAGGTTGACCTTTTGCGCCACCTGATGCGGCTGGATTCGGTGTTCTTCCAGAAAAACCCGCCCGGTGCGCTGATGGAACGGGTGCAGGGCGATACCGCTGCCGTGCAATCAGTGTGGGGTATTATCATATCAGGCGCAGGGCGCGATACGGTTTCGCTGGTCTCGCTGCTCGGGCTTGCGCTGTCCATCGACTGGGTCTGGACCCTTGTCGCCGTTATTGGCGCACCCTTGCTGGTGGTGCCGGTTTATGTGCTGCAAAAATACATTCGCCGCAAAACCAGCCACATGCGCGAACAATCCTCCCTGCGCTCCACCCGTCTGGACGAGGTGTTCCACGGCATTAACCCGATCAAACTGAACCTGCTCGAGGAATATCAGGCCAACCGCTTTGCCTCGATCATCGACCGGATCGTCATGGCCGAAGTCAAAACCGCCGCCAGCCGCGCCATGATCCCGTCCCTGATCGACATCATTACCGGCCTTGGCTTTTTTGGCGTGATGATCGTCGGCGGTCAGGACATCATCGAGGGCGAAAAAACCATCGGCCAGTTCATGAGCTTTTTCTCGGCCATGGCGCTGGCCTTCCAGCCGATGCGCCGGTTGGGCAGCATTTCGGGCATCTGGCAGGTCGCCGCCGCCAGTCTTGAGCGACTGTACCGACTGTTCGATACCGAACCCAGTATCACAACACCGGCCAAACCGGCCAAACCGGTCAATAACAAAACACTGGTGTTGCAGAATGTTACCTTTGCCTATGACAACACACCGGTCCTGAACGGCACCACCCTGACGGCCGAGGCAGGTAAAACCACCGCCCTTGTCGGCGCATCCGGTGCTGGCAAAAGCACCATCTTCAACGTGCTGACCCGTCTGGTCGAACCGCAATCGGGCACCACCACCATCGGCGGCATCCCGATCAATGAACTGGCTCTGACCGACCTGCGCGGCATGTTTTCGGTGGTCACGCAGGACGCGCTGCTGTTTGACGAAACCCTGCGCGAAAACATCCTGCTGGGCCGCACCGATGTGACCGACGAACAACTAAAAGACGCGCTCGACGCCGCCCACGTCAGCGACTTCCTTGATAAACTGCCAAACGGTCTGGACACCCCCGCCGGTCCGCGCGGCTCCAACCTGTCGGGCGGCCAGCGCCAACGCGTCGCCATTGCCCGCGCCATCCTGCGCGACACCCCGATCCTGCTGCTGGACGAGGCCACCTCGGCCCTTGACGCCCAGTCCGAAGCGGTGGTGCAAAAGGCGCTGGAACGCCTGTCCAAGGGGCGCACCACACTGGTCATCGCCCACCGCCTGTCCACCATCCAGTCCGCCGATAAAATCGTAGTGATGGAGCGCGGCCGCGTGGTGGACCAAGGCACCCACGAAGAACTGCTGGCCGGCGGCGGTATTTATGCCGAACTGCACCGCCTGCAATTCAAGGAAAACGCCCCCATCGGCGGCGCCAACCCGCTTGACCCGCCGATGGGGGCTGCGGGCAACGGGGGCGGGCTGGCGATTAATGGCGGCGAGAAGAACGGGCTGTTTTCAAG
>CAZIDQ010000215.1:0-4312 GCA_964538015.1 uncultured Marinosulfonomonas sp. | reverse complement strand
CATAGATTAGGCCCAGTCCAGCACGACTTTTCCGCTTGAACCGGCCTTCATTGTTGCAAAGCCTGCCGCGAAATCATCTACCTTAAACCGGTGGGTAATTACAGCGCTGACATCCAAACCGTTTTGCAACATGGCCAGCATCTTGTACCAGGTTTCAAATATCTCGCGCCCGTAGACCCCTTTTATGGTAATTGACTTCAGGACGATGCTCGACCAATCAACCGCGGATTTTCCCGGCGGAATGCCAAGCATGGCAATCCGTCCACCCATCACCATCGCCCCGATCATCTGGTCCAGCGCGACTTGTGAGCCGCTCATTTCCAGCCCAACGTCAAAGCCCTCGATGATCTCTAATCCGGCAGAAACTTCTTTCAAATCGGTAGTGGCAATATTCACGGTTGTTACATCCGCAACCTTGCCCGCCAAATCCAGTCTGTCCTGATTGATATCGGTAATCACCACATGGCGCGCGCCGATGTGTTTGGCTACAGCCGCCGCCATGATCCCGATTGGACCCGCACCGGTGATCAACACATCCTCGCCAATCAGATCAAACGACAAGGCGGTGTGAACCGCGTTGCCCAGCGGGTCCAATATGGCCCCAATGTCATCACTTATGTCGTCGGGCAGGGGTACAACGTTGAAACCCGGAAGACGCAGGTATTGCGCAAACGCGCCTGGTTCATTGACACCGATACCGCGCGTTTGTGGATCCAGATGAAATTTTCCCGATCGGCTGGCGCGGCTTGTCTTACCAATAAGATGCCCTTCGCCTGAAACCCGCTGTCCTAGGGAAAGATCACTTACGTGTTTGCCGATCTCTACGATCTCACCGGCAAATTCATGGCCGGTGATCAGCGGTACGGGTACGGTTTTTTGCGACCATTCATCCCAGTTCCAGATATGCACATCCGTGCCGCAGATGCCGGTTTTGTTTATCTTTATAAGCACATCTTCCGAGCCGATCTCGGGGATAGGGTGCTGCTCCATCCATAATCCTTGCGCGCGTTTGGCCTTGACCAATGCTTTCATGGTGCCTTGCATTACGCATCCTCCCACAGATCGGTCGACAGGTATTTCAGGCCGCTGTCGCACATCACAATGGCAATACACCCGCCACGCTCTGGCCCCTTCAAAAGCTGCACGGCCCCCGCCAGATTTGCACCTGATGAGAACCCCGCAAAGATACCTTCGTGACGCGCAAGTAACCGGGAATATGACCGCGCCTGTGCGCCCGATACGGACAGATACCCCGCAATTGGAACATCCCGAAGATGGGTCAGATCCGGCATGGCATATCCGCCGCCCTGAATGGGATGATCGGGGGACTGAACGGGAAGGTTGGCAAGCACCTCGGCCCCGGTGGGTTCAATGGCATAGGAACGCACGCCCCTGTTGCCCAGATAACGGGCGGTTCCTGCAAGGGTTCCGCCCGAGCCAACAAAATCGCAAAATGCTGTGACCTGTTCGTCTGATTGTTGCCAGATTTCAGGCCCCGTGCCGGTTTCATGGGACAAAGGATTGCCCGCATGGGCGAACTGGTCGGCACGAAATGCGCCGCGCTCAATTGTCAGTTGCTGGGCGGCTTCCTCGACAACTGCAAGGTCTTCGCCTGATACACTTCCAGGTACGCTGCCCGGTGCCTGCGGAACGATCACCACTTCTGCGCCAAGTGCGCGCATCATTCTGGCCCGTTCGACCGAATTTCCCGCGCTCATCACGGCCACGAACGGATGCCGGAGAACCCCGCAGACAATTGCCAAGCCAGTGCCCATATTCCCTGAGGTCAGTTCCACCACGGGCTGGCCTGGGCGCAACGATCCGTCCGCGCGCGCGGCTTCTATGATTGCCCGCGCGGCGCGGTCCTTTTTTGAAAATCCGGGCAAAAGATAATCCAGCTTGGCAATGATGCGGCCGTCCAGTTCAAGCGCGCGGCAGATCCGCGAAAGATCGATCAATGGCGTGTTGCCTATGGCATCGATGACCGAAGAATATGTCATTGGATCACCCCCAATTCGCGACCCGCCGTGGCAAAGGCACCAAGGGCTGTCTCCAGATCGGCGCGGGTCAGGGTGGCATTCATCTGGGTGCGGATACGAGCCTGCCCTTTGGGCACCACCGGGAAAAAGAACCCGGCGACATATACGCCCAATTCATAAAGCCGCGCCGCCATGTCCTGCGCCAGTTTCGCGTCACCCAGCATAACAGGAACAATCGGGTGTTCACCGGGCAGCAGATCAAATCCAAGGCGTTCCAGACCAGCGCGCCAGTATTTAGTATTTTCAAACAGTTGTTTGCGCAGATCGTCTCTTTCTTCAACCAGATCAAGCGCTTCTAACCCGGCCGCAACAATCATTGGTGGCAATGAGTTGGAAAACAGATACGGTCGTGCGCGTTGCCGCAGCAAGTCAATCACCGGCTGTGGCCCTGCGATATACCCACCAATCGCGCCACCCAATGCCTTGCCCAGTGTGCCCGTCAGAATATCCACCCCGTCAACCACATCGAAATGCGCCGGTGTTCCGCGACCCTGCGGACCGATGAATCCGGTGGCATGACAATCATCCACCATCACCACGGCGCCGTATTTCTGTGCCAATGCTGTGATGTCGGGCAGGTTTGCCAGATGCCCATCCATCGAAAACACGCCATCGGTCGCTATCATAACAAACCGCGCGCCAGCTTCTTTGGCCTCGATCAGCCGCGCCTCAAGTTCCACCATATCGGAATTTGCATAGCGATAGCGCCTTGCCTTGCACAAACGGATCCCGTCGATGATCGAGGCGTGATTCAGCGCATCAGAAATAATTGCATCATCGGCGCTTAGCAAAGGCTCAAACAACCCGCCGTTGGCGTCAAAACAGGCGGCGAACAGTATGGCATCCTCTTTACCCAGAAAGGTTGCCAGACGGCGTTCCAGTTTCAAGTGCTGATCCTTGGTGCCGCAAATAAAGCGCACCGAGGCCATTCCAAACCCTTGTGATTCCAGGGAATTTTTGGCGGCTTTTGTCAGGCGAGGGTTATCTGCAAGGCCAAGATAATTGTTGGCACAAAGATTGATAACCCGTTTCTGCAGCGTGTCATCCAGCTGTACATCAATGCGCCCGGCCTGTGGGGAAACAATGTGCCGCTCGCGCTTGTAAAGCCCGGCGATCTCGATCTGGTTCAATGTGTCGGTAATGTGAGAAAGGAAATTTTTGCCCATGGCGCGACTCCTTGTTTTGGGTTCACTATTCCTTTCTTGCGAGCAAAGTCAATATATAAGATATTTATCCTTCATAACGGATTATCAGGGATTGTGAACAATAAGCAATGCCCTGGCCGGTTTGTCATTCGCCCTGATTGAATGGTGGTGGTCGGCGGCATATCGAATGGTATCTCCCGCGGTCAGCTCGGCCTCTTCTTCGCCAGCGACAACGCAAAGCGTGCCTTCAAGAACAGTCATATGTTCAACGCAACCCTGCCTGTGAGGTTCACTGATCAACACGCCATTTGCAGCAAAAGAAATCTCATACACTTCAAGCTGACCTACCTGATCCGGGGGGCTGAGAATGCGAATACGACAGCCCTCTCCCTGACTATCGATTGTCGGCGTCCGATTGGCCCGCATGATCTCTTTTATGGTGTTGCCCGCATCGCCCTCATCCAGCAACCCGGCAAAATCGACCTGCAAAGCGCGCGTTAAACTCCAAAGCGTTGCCACCGTTGGGCTGCTCTCACCCCGCTCGATTTGCGAAAGCATGGAGCGGGAGACTCCCGACAAGTTGCTCAGAGCCTCAAGACTTAGCCCTTTGCTTTTGCGGGTTTCTTTAAGGCGTGAAGCGAGCCGCTCGGAGATGCTGAAATTTGTGACCATCCGTCATATCTGCAGAATGGAACCAACGCTGTCAATATTCACTAGGGGTGACGTTGCAAATCCCACGGGTTTTAGTGGGCCGGCAGGAAACTGCCTTTGGTGGCAGCCCTCAAACACCTTCGGTTAACTTGGCAGTGCCCGGTTAGGGGCGATTCAATCCAATAATTTCTGTTCTGTCGACATTGCGTTGACAACAACAAAAAACCAATTAAGTCTATTAATGACCGGTGAGTCATTAATAATACGCGATTGTCAACATTGATGTATTGCATGGAACAAGGAACACACAAATGAGCTATAGAAAACTCACCATCTATACCTTGGTTATCGCAATCATAACTCTGTTCTCTATGATTCCAAGTGGCTCAGTTGAAAACCGCAGCTTTGGGCCGTTCGCGAGACTTTGCAAAGTGCACTTCTGCGCATAGCTGCCATTGGTGCAGGTTACAGCGACTA
>CAZIDQ010000214.1:0-4377 GCA_964538015.1 uncultured Marinosulfonomonas sp. | reverse complement strand
TGGGGCTGGATGATGTTTGACTGGGCCAGCCAGCCCTATAACACGCTGTTGCTAACCTTTATTTTTGGTCCCTATTTCGCAGAAATGGTCACAACAAACCTGATGGGCAGCGGTGTGGCCGAAGAATTGGCCAAGGCCAAGGCACAGGCCTATTGGGGCTGGGGGTTGGCCGTTACGGGACTGATCATCGCCATTACCGCGCCCATCCTTGGGGCCTTTGCCGACAGTTCCGGCCACCGGATGTCATGGATCAAACTGTTTTCAGTGTTCTACATCGTCGGCGGGTTTGGCCTGTGGTGGACGGCCCCCGACAGCTTTAGCATAATCTGGGCGCTGGTATTTTTCGGGATCGGTTTCATCGGTATGGAGTTTACCACAATTTTCACCAACTCGATGCTGCCATCATTGGTCCCTCGCGAGGAAACAGGCAAGATTTCCGGTTCGGGTTTTGCGCTGGGCTATTGGGGTGGCGTGATCGCGCTGGCCATCATGTTCCCGCTGTTCGTGGAAAACGCCAACGGGGTAACGCTGTTGGGCAACCCGCCTATACTGGGGCTGGATGGCGCGGCACGCGAAGGCACGCGGATTGTCGGGCCGTTTACCGCAGTCTGGTTCATCATCGGCATGATTCCGTTTTTCATGTGGGTGCGGGAAAAGCCGGTGGATGTGCAAATCGAAGGCAATACCCGCGATGCTCTGCGCGGGCTGTGGCAAACCATTAAATCCCTGCCAAAACGCCACAGCATGTTTTCATTCCTGACCTCCAGCCTGTTTTATCGTGATGCGCTAAACGGCCTTTATGGGTTCGGGGCGATTTATGCAAAAGGGGTGCTGGACTGGACCATCATCCTGATTGGTATTTTCGGGGTGATTTCCGCAATCACAGCGGCCATTTTCGCCTATTTCGGCGGCGTGCTGGACAAAAAATTCGGGCCTAAACCGGTGCTGATCGGCACGATATTGGCATTGATCACCGTTTGTATCATCGTGGTGTCGATGACCCGTGAATCGCTGTTCGGGTTCGCCTTTGCGCCCGATTCCCAAATGCCCGACATCATCTTTTTCATCTGTGGTGGCGTCATTGGTGCTGCGGGCGGGATGCTTCAGGCCTCATCGCGTACCATGATGGTGCGCCACGCCGACCCGGACCGCCCAACCGAGGCCTTTGGCCTGTATGCACTGTCGGGCAAGGCCACAGCGTTTTTGGCACCTGCATTGATCGCACTGGTGTCCGAGATAAGTGGAAACCAGCGCATCGGAATCACACCGCTTATTTTCTTGTTCGGGATCAGTCTGGTTCTGCTACTCTGGGTCAAACCCAAGGGGGATCACGGCATATGAATATCCGGTTTTTAACGATTATCACGCTTGTCCTTGGCATCGCACTGCCGGCCAATGGGGCACCTTTGGCCAAACAGTTGTTCGGCGCCCACAGACAGGGGTCGACCCAAACCCCTGCACCCTATGGCGGCTATGCCAAGGGGTGTTTGGCAGGGGGCGAGCAACTGCCCCACACCGGCGCAACTTGGCTGGAAATGCGGGTGGCGCGGAATCGCAACTGGGGGCATCCCGAACTGATTGATTTCATCAAACGCCTAAGCCGCAAAGCCGCAAAAATGCGCGGCGCCAAGGGGATTTACCTTAGCGATATGTCCCAACCGCGCGGTGGGCCTATGCTGTCGGGGCACCGCTCGCACCAGATCGGGCTGGACGCCGATATCTGGCTGATGCCCGCCACCAACATGAAGCTGTCGGTGCAGCAACGCGCCAACCTGTCCGCCGTTTCCTATCGCCGCGCCAAAGGGGCATTTGTGAACAGCAAATGGGGCCGGTTTCAGCACAACATTATCAAGGCAGCCGCACAGGACCCCCGTGTCGCGCGGATATTCATCTTTCCGGGTGCCAAAGTTCAGATGTGCAAGGACGCCAAAGGCGATCGTCGCTGGCTGCGCAAGGTGCGCCCGTGGTGGGGCCATCATTATCACTTCCACGTCCGCCTGAAATGCCCAAAGGGTGCGCGCGGCTGTGTCAATCAGGCTCCACCCCCGCCCGGTGACGGCTGCAAAGGGGCGCAGGAATGGGTGGACAACATTCTGAACCCGCCCCCGCCCGACCCGAACGCACCACCGCGTAAACCACGGCGGGAATATGTTTTGTCAGACCTGCCCAAACAATGCCGCACCGTATTAGACGCGCGCTGATTGGCCTGTTGCTTGCCGGTGTTTCGGCAGGCATCACCCACGCCCAATCCGCCGAATATATCAGCAGCTATACATGGCCTGCCCCCGCCGCACAGTACGGCGGATTTTCGGGGATCGAGGTTTCGGAAGACGGCGCGGGCTTTACCCTCCTAAGTGACAAGGGACTGATTTCCGTTGGCCAGTTCGGGCGTATTTCCGGCAAAATCACCAGCGTTAGAGCCAGTATTACAACCTTGCGCAACACACGCGGTAGGCTCCCTCCGAATTACCAGCGGGATGCAGAGGGGTTGGCCATTCGCGCCGATGGCCGGATTTACGCATCATTCGAGCGCTACCACCGCATCTGGACCTACACCAGCCCCACCAGCAAAGCCGCATGGGTTCCCCGCGATCCGGCCTTCATCGAAATGGATGTTAATGGCGGCATGGAGGCGCTGGCAATCGGACCGGATGGTGCGCTTTATACGATGGCCGAAGGGTCGGGTAATTTGATCACCCCATTTGCCGTTTACAGGTTTCAGAACGGCACATGGACCGTACCATTCAGCATCCCTCGCATCGGGGTGTTCCTGCCAGTCGGGGCAGATTTTGGACCGGACGGAAACCTGTATCTGCTAGAACGCAAACTGCGCAGCGTTTTCGGCTTTGAAACCCGCGTGCGCCGGTTCACCATTTCAGGTGATATGATCATACAGGAAGTGACGCTGTTAACCACCACCGCAGGCACCCATGACAATCTGGAAGGGTTGGCCGTTTGGCGCGATTTGCAGGGTGATATCCGGTTGACGATGATATCGGACAACAACTTTAACCCGCTGCAACGCACCGAATTCGTCGAATACCGGATCAAGGAATAGCTTGCCATGCTTGGCTATAAACGCTAGGACGCGGCGTCCCCTTGGGGGCCGAGTCTCCGCAACCTTGTAAAACGGAAATAACAAAATGACCCGCATCCTACCTGGCGTAATCGCCATGGCCGCCATTGTCGTGGCCAGTAATATCCTTGTTCAGCATCTGTTCGGCCAATGGCTGACATGGGGCGCGTTCACCTATCCCTTTGCTTTTCTAGTCACTGACGTGATGAACCGTGTTTACGGGGTAAAGGCTGCCCGCAAGGTGGTATTCGCGGGGTTCGTGGTGGGCGTACTCTGCTCGCTGGTCGGCACGCAGATCATGGGCGAATTCGGCCCGCTGGTGACATGGCGCATCGCAATCGGATCGGGCATCGCATTCCTGACCGCGCAGATGATGGATGTGGCCATTTTTGATCGCCTGCGCCGTGGCGCATGGTGGCGGGCACCACTGGCCTCGACGCTGGTTGGCTCCAGCCTTGATACCGCGCTGTTCTTTACCATCGCCTTTTCCACCCAGTTTATGTTCCTTGAACCCGCCAACGATGTTTCATGGGCAAACGAAGTCCTGCCGCTGCTGGGCCTTGGCCCACAGGTGCCGCTGTGGGTGTCCTTAGCGCTGGCTGACTGGATGGTAAAACTGTCGCTGGCCCTGATTGCGCTGGTACCTTTTCGCGCCATTGTCACAAGAATTTCACCAGATGTTGCGTAAAACCTTTTGACATATGCAAAATCTGTGGCACCATCGGGATGTTATCAACATTCAGAAAGGAGGTGCCTATGTCTATTGGGATTCAGGAGCAACTGGTGAGGATTACGTGCGAGGTGAGGATTTAGGGGGCAACCCCCTTGGATAATCATCTGGCTTCGGGTGCCATTTGCCCCGCTTGCCACCTCCAATTCTCGAGAGGAGCCTCTGCGAAAGCCGCAGAGGCTCTTTCCGTTTCTGGCAAGCTGTCCTAGTGTTCCGATATGTTACGGATCAACAACGATATAACACTGGCTGATTGGGAGCTGAGCGAGAGTTTCACCCGATCATCCGGCCCCGGCGGGCAGAACGTCAACAAGGTGGCGACGGCCGTTGAACTGCGGTTCGAGGCCCAACGCAGCCCAAACCTGACAGGAGCCGTCAAGGCACGGCTGAAACGGCTGGCCGGTCGGCGCTGGACGCTGGACGGGGCGATTTTGATACGGGTCGAAGACACCCGCAGTCAGGCCCGAAACCGCGAAATTGCGCAGCAGCGACTGGCGGAACTGATTGAAAAAGCATTGTATGTACCCAAACGGCGGATCAAAACACGGCCAACGCTGGCCTCGAAACGGCG
>CAZIDQ010000213.1:0-4388 GCA_964538015.1 uncultured Marinosulfonomonas sp. | reverse complement strand
CGCCCCGCGCGTTCCATCAGCTCCAGCCCCGTGACCTGCCCCGACTCAATCGCCGCCTGTTCAATCGCCCTCATCTGGGCCGCTGTCAGAAGTTCGGTCATCGTAAAAACCCTTTGTTCGCAAAATGCACAAATTTCGCACGTTCTGCCTAATTTTTAATCACAAGCCACAGAATCCAGCCCTGCGCCCTGCCCCGTCCACCATAGCGAATTGTGAGGGGCATTTGAAAGTGGTCTGTCATACCTGAAACCACCTGTCAGGGGAGTCGCAGGCTATGAAAAAGATTGAAGCGATTATCAAACCGTTCAAGCTGGACGAAGTAAAGGAAGCGTTGCAAGACGTGGGTGTTCAGGGGCTAAGCGTGATCGAAGTCAAAGGCTTTGGCCGCCAAAAGGGCCACACCGAATTGTATCGCGGTGCAGAATATGTCGTCGATTTCCTGCCCAAAGTGAAAATCGAGGTGGTCCTGACCGAAGACATGGTCGATGCCGCCATCGAGGCCATTGTGGAAGCCGCCAAAACCGACAAGATCGGCGATGGCAAGATTTTCGTGACTCCGGTCGAGCAAGTCGTGCGTATTCGCACCGGCGAAACCGGACCAGACGCAATTTAGGGTAAACTGGCAGCTTTGCGGCTGCCCTGAACAAATACTTACAACAGAAAAGGAAGCAAAATGGACAACAAAGGCGTTCTGAAGCTGATCAAGGACGAGGACATCGAATATGTTGATGTTCGTTTCACAGATCCGCGCGGCAAGCTGCAACACGTAACGGTCGTGGCCGATCTGGTGGACGAGGATTTCCTTGAAGAAGGCTTTATGTTTGATGGCTCGTCCATCGCGGGCTGGAAATCGATTGAAAACTCGGACATGAAACTGATGCTGGATCCGGCCTCGGCCTATATCGATCCGTTCTATGCCGAAAAGACGCTGGCGGTGCATTGTTCCGTTGTCGAGCCTGACACCGGCGAAGCCTACAACCGCGACCCGCGCGGCACCGCCCAAAAGGCCGAAGCCTATTTGAAGGCATCGGGCATTGGGGATGTGTCCTATTTCGGCCCCGAGGCTGAATTCTTCCTGTTTGACGATGTGCGTTTCAGCGTTGAAATGAACAAGGTATCGTTCGAAGTGGACGCAGGCGACGCGTCTTGGAACACCGACACCAACTATGAAATGGGCAACATGGGCCATCGCCCGGGCATCAAGGGCGGCTATTTCCCTGTGAACCCGATTGATGACGCACAGGACATCCGTAGCGAAATGCTGTCGACCATGAAGCGTCTGGGCATGAAAGTGGACAAGCACCACCACGAGGTTGCATCCTGTCAGCACGAATTGGGCCTGATTTTCGGATCATTGACCCATCAGGCGGACGAGCTGCAGAAATACAAATATGTGATCCACAACGTCGCACATGCCTATGGCAAATCCGCGACCTTCATGCCAAAGCCGATTTCGGGTGACAACGGCACAGGTATGCACGTCAACATGTCGATCTGGAAAGACGGCAAGCCGCTGTTTGCAGGTGATAAATACGCCGATCTGTCGGACGAAGCCCTGTGGTTCATCGGCGGCATCCTGAAGCACGCCAAATCACTGAACGCGTTTACCAACCCGTCGACCAACAGCTACAAGCGTCTGATCCCGGGCTTTGAAGCCCCCGTTCTGCGCGCCTATTCCGCGCGTAACCGCTCGGGCTGTGTTCGTATCCCGTGGACGGAATCGCCCAAAGCCAAGCGCGTCGAGGCTCGCTTCCCCGATCCGGCCGCGAACCCCTATCTGTGTTTCGCCGCCCTGTTGATGGCCGGCCTTGACGGCATCAAGAACAAGATCGATCCGGGTGCCGCATCGGACAAGGACCTTTATGATCTGCCACCAGAAGAGCTGGCCGGTATCCCGACCGTTTGTGCATCGCTTCGCGAGGCGCTGGACGAGTTGGAAGCAGATTACGAATACCTGCTGGCCGGTGACGTGTTCACCAAAGATCAGATCGAAGGCTACATGGATCTGAAGTGGGAAGAGGTTTATGCCTACGAGCACACACCGCATCCGGTAGAATACAAGATGTATTACAGCTGTTAAGGTGGCGGCGCGGGGTGAACCCCGCCCTACGGAAATGATCAGAGGGCGTCCGGTTGGGCGCCCTTTTGCTATTCTGCGTCCCTCGCGCTAAGGTCGCTACGTATTGATTGAGGGAGGGACAAATGCCCCGCAAGTTAACCACCACATTCGCTGCCCTGTTGGCCGCATCCATTTTCACCAGCCCCCTGTCTGCGGCCCAATGCGGCAACACATCCGCCGGCTATAACGCCTGGAAAGCCGCCTTTGCCAAAGAGGCCAAGCGCGCCGGTGTTGGCAAACGCGGTTTGGCGGCGCTGGCGGGGACATCCTATGCCAAACGCACGATTGCGGCCGACCGGAACCAGAAAAGCTTTCATTATTCACTGGCGAAATTCATGAAAATCCGCGGCTCGGACACGATCGTTGCCCAAGGGCGCCGTCGCATCGCCAAAAGCCCCGCATTTTATGCGAGTCTGGAAAAGAAATACGGCGTTCCGGCGGCTGTTCTGGTGGCAATCCACGGTATGGAAACCGGCTTTGGCCATTTCATGGGCGACAGCAATGTGGTGTCGTCAATCAGCACGCTGGCCTATGATTGCCGCCGGACGGATTTCTTTATTCCGCACGCGATTGCTGCCCTTAAACTGGTGGATCGCGGCACTCTGTCGGCCAAATCCATCGGCGCGCGGCATGGCGAAATGGGCCACACCCAGTTCCTGCCCGGCAATGCGTTGAAATACGGTGTGGATGGCAATGGTGACGGGCGGGTTGATCTGAACAACATGACCGATGCGCTGGCCACCACCGCGAATTACCTGCGCGGCAAGGGGTGGAAACCGGGCAAAGGTTATCAGGAAGGTCAGCCGAATTACCGTGTGATCAAGGAATGGAACGCGGCCACGGTTTACCAAAAGGCCATTGCGATTATGGCAGGCCGGATCGAAGGCTAGAACGCTAAAACCATTCCGGTTAAAAAGGGGGGCTTCATGCCTCCTTTTTTTGTTTGGTGATCGCCCTAAACATGTGCATATTTGGATCAATACATTTTTACGGAGAACCAATTGTGTCCAACCTGACCATCGAGCAAGAAGCCCTGCGTACATCAATCAAGAAATCCGCCATTATCTGGGGATGCATATTGGGGCTGGTCGTTGCCGGTCTTGCGTATTGGTTGCTGGGCAGTCAGGGCTTGAATTTGCGCATCAGTGGGGCCGCTTTGGTTGGGGTTTTGACGGCTGGCGGGATATACCGCAAGAACATGTCATCAGGGACGGCCGATGCAAAATGCACCAAATGCAACGCGGCATTCAGCGTGGCGCGGGTGGACCGGCAAGAAGTTATGGCCACCTCGACCCCCAAAGAAAAGCGCAAGAATCTGGACAATGGCGATACCGAAATCACCACATGGATAGAAGAGGTTTACGACGTCAAGGACACCTATGAATGTGCGACCTGCAGCGAAGTAACCCACAAAACCTATCAGTCCACCCGCCGCAAGGACGAGAAAACCGTGGTGAAATCCGTGCGAAAGAAGGGTGCTGGTGCGGGCAAAGGCAACAGCCACGGCAAGGGAAAATCCTCCGGCAAGAACTAGCCCGTTTTCACCAAGGTCCGGTGCAATGTGGTTTTCATTGCCTCGATATACTGACGGGTGGGCCAGCCGCATTCGCTGGTCAACTGCTCCCATGTTTGAAACGACAGGATCGTCGACAGCAGATCAGCCGCCGCAGAATCAGCCCAGACATCGGCCAGTTTCCCTTCGGATTTCAGCGCTGAAATGATGTCCGCACAGCCAGCGCGATGACAGGACATGCATTCGTCCCACGCCATTTCTGCGGCATCATCTGTCTCGCGTACTGAAAACAGCGCCCCTGCCAACCCGTGGATTTCCGGCAGGTAATTACCCCAGACATCGATGTAGGCATCCAGCATACCAACGGCAGACTTGGCACTGCTAACAGCTTTAAGACGATCATCCAGCCCATTGATTTCATCCACATATTTGGTTGTCGCGCTTAGCAGGTCTATCCGGCTGTCAAAATGCAGATACACGGCCTGACGCGACACGCCAGCGGCCTTGGCGATGTCGCTCATTCGCACGCCCAGGCCACGGCGTTCTTCCATCAATTGCCGTGTGGCTTGCAGGATTTTGGTGCGGGTATCGGGGGTGTGACTTGACATAGTGTAAAGTTCTACCTAGCCATAGGGCATCCGTCAATTGACACAGTGTAAAGCAACCATACAAGAATACCTAAAAGCCCATGCCCAACCCTCGCAACATCCTGATTGCCTATGCCAGCCGATTGGGCAGCACTGCCGAAGTGGCCCA
>CAZIDQ010000212.1:1814-4408 GCA_964538015.1 uncultured Marinosulfonomonas sp. | reverse complement strand
AAGGCACCCCACGCTATTGGGGTGCCTTATTGTTTATCAGGAGTATTCCCATGCGGCTCGTCCTTCCCCTTACCCTCACCTTGCTGGCCACCTCTGCGCTGGCCGACACTAACACCCTGATTGCAGAAAACGGATTGGCAGGGGCAGTTGATCAACTGAGCGCCCAAACCGAAAAAAACCCGTCCGACCAGTTCACGCTCGGCGCATTACATTTTCTGCGCGGGATCGAGAAAACCCTGCAGGTCCGTTGGGAATACAACGCCACGATTGACGATCTGGACCTGCCGGTGCTGCGCCTGCCGGTGCCGCCAAACCCCGACGCCAAACCGTTTCGCGCTGATCTGATCACCGGTCTGTTTACCGAATTGCTGACAGATATGGACGCCAGCCGCGCCGCTTTGGCGCAAATCCCCGATGGGGCCGATGTGGCGCTGGATCTGAACCTTGCCAACGTCTGGTTCGACATCAATATGAACGGCGCCCGCGATATGGGCGAAGGTATTATCGAGGTCGGCGCCAACACCCTTATGGGCGAAATCAACATGGGGGATGCCGACAGCATCCCGCCAATGGATGTGCGTTTTGACACCGCCGATGTGGCATGGCTGACCGCCTATACCCACATGGTTTCGGCCGCCGGTGAAATGGTGGTGGCGTTTGATCCGACCGAAGCCATCTCCAACGTTATGAATGCCAACGCAAAAATGATCGAACTGCGCGGCAACGCCCCGATGGAATTCGGCTTTGATATGCAATTCGGCGGCTGGGTTGACCAATTTGCCATGGCCTATGGTGCGCTGAACCAGCAACCCGACGCCATCCACACCCGTGCGGCCCACGCGCATTTGCTAAAGATGATCGCCGAAAACAAGGTCTTCTGGGCCGCCGTTGCGCAGGAAGCCGACAACGAACGCGAATGGATCCCGAACGACAACCAGACAGCCGCGCTTGGGTTCGAATTGCCAAAGGGCACCGGTGCTGCGTGGCAGGCCGTTCTGGCCGATGTCGAAGCCCTGTTGAACGGCGATCTGCTGATCGAATACTGGCGCATATCACCAGCGGGCGGGGTGAATGTGAAAAAGCTGTTCATGGACCCGCCGGTAGTGGATATTGTCACATGGGTGCAAGGCTCGGGCCTGCTGCCCTATCTGGAACGCGGCCCCGTCATTTCAGGCGACAGCCTGCGCCGGTTCGAGGAACTGACAGGCGGCAATCCCTTCCTGATTTCCTTCTTGTTGAATTAACCACATAGACAAGAAAACGAATCGCATCCGTCATTTGTGATCACACTTATCAAAGGTGTGATCACAAAATCCATTATTCCCGTTTAATTGCCTGTTATTCTGCGGAAAACCGTTTATTTACCTGATCCGTTCATGTTTACTGGCACGAAACCTTAGCCACAGATGGGACAATCCAGTGAACATTCATGAATATCAGGCCAAAGAACTCCTGCGCTCTTATGGTGCCCCCGTGTCCGATGGCCGCGCCGTTCTAAAAGCAGAAGATGCCAAAACCGCCGCGGGTGAACTTGATGGCCCGCTGTGGGTGATCAAGGCACAGATCCACGCCGGCGGCCGCGGCAAAGGTAAATTCAAAGAAGCAGACGCAGGCGATGCGGGCGGTGTTCGCCTGACCAAATCGGTGGCCGAAGCTGCCGAGGAAGCCAAGAAAATGCTGGGCCGCACATTGGTCACCCATCAGACCGGCCCCGCAGGCAAACAGGTCAACCGCATCTATATCGAAGATGGCGCCGGTATTGACCGCGAATTGTATCTGGCCCTGCTGGTCGATCGCCAAACCAGCAGCGTTTCTTTTGTCTGCTCGACCGAAGGCGGCATGGACATCGAAGAAGTCGCCGCATCGACACCCGAAAAAATCCTGTCCTTTTCGGTTGATCCCGCGACCGGCTATCAGGGCTTCCACGGCCGCCGCATCGCCTTTTCGCTGGGGCTGGAAGGCGCGCAGGTTAAGCAATGCGTGGCACTGATGGGCCTGCTGTACAAAGCGTTTACCGAAAAAGACATGGAAATGCTGGAAATCAACCCGCTGATCGTTACTGACAAAGGTGATTTGAAGGTGCTGGATGCCAAAGTCAGCTTTGATTCAAACGCGCTCTATCGCCACCCCGAAATCGCCGCCCTGCGCGACGAAACCGAGGAAGACCCAAAAGAGCTGGAAGCCAGCAAATACGACCTGAACTATATCGCGCTGGATGGTGAAATCGGCTGCATGGTAAATGGTGCCGGTCTGGCGATGGCGACAATGGACATCATCAAGCTGTATGGCGCGGAACCGGCCAACTTTCTGGACGTTGGCGGCGGCGCGACCAAGGAAAAGGTCACCGAAGCCTTCAAGATCATCACTTCGGATCCGAACGTCAAAGGCATTCTGGTCAACATCTTTGGCGGCATCATGCGCTGCGATGTGATCGCCGAGGGCGTGGTTTCAGCCGTGAAAGAAGTCGGCCTGAAAGTGCCGCTGGTGGTGCGTCTGGAAGGCACCAAGGTGGAAGAGGGCAAAGCGATCATCAACGGTTCCGATGTGGACGTGATTGCGGCGGATAATTTGAGCGACGCTGCCGAGAAGATTGT
>CAZIDQ010000212.1:0-1714 GCA_964538015.1 uncultured Marinosulfonomonas sp. | reverse complement strand
AACACCAAGGCAATCTATCACGCCTTCACCGGCGCGGAATGCAGCTTGCCATGAAACACGCCATCCTTGCCCTCACTCTTCTCGCCACCCCAGCGCTGGCCGATACTGCGAGTTTTGAGCAGGCATTTACCGACATCTGTTTGCAAAGCCTGCCGACAATGGCCCCTGCCCGTGACGGGTTCAGGGCAAATGGCTGGAGCGAGGTTCAGGGCGCCGGAGCGAACGAATTCGAGTATTCCAAGGACACCACCCATGTCTATCTGCTGATCGGTCAACCTGATGAGCAACCCGGTTGCACCGTGATGGACGAAAGCATTAGCGAACTCGAGGTAAAATGGGCTTTGGAACTGGCGCTTGATAAATATTTCGCAGGCAGTTGGAAAGAAGGCAAAGGTTTCAACGACACCCCCGCATGGCGTTTGCTGCAAGATACCGGCACCGTTATTTTCAACATCCAAGAAGGTATGGGCGGCGGCGCTGCCATTTCATTCGAGTTACGGCCATAAGGAGCCAGATATGAATTTCGCCATAGCAAAACTTGCAATTATCAGCACCCTTGCGCTTTCGGCCTGCGTGCCGGACACACCAATCAGGCCCACCGAACGACCCGGCAGCAATATGGCCGCCGCGTTTAGTGACCTTTGCCTGCCCTACGCCAGTCATCGCAACAAGGCCAAAGTGTTCAACGACGCAAAAGGCTATGGCGTTAGACTATCCCGTTTGGAAAGCGAAGATGACCCGATGCGGCTGCAGGTAGGTGTCAGCACCACCAAACAGATCACCGTCCAGATCAACCAAAGCAGGCACGACGGTGCGTGCATTGTCACATCTCGCGCTGCCCAAAACGACCCTGCGGCAATGGCAACCGAATTCGCTGCCATTGTGAGGGGGTTTGCGACGGCCAACGGGGCGAAGGCGCAAAAATACGGCGACACGTATCTGGTTCACGTTAACAGTAACATCTTCACTTTCACCCATGATCACACTGGCGGCGAGGCTTTCGTTCTCGAAATCAGCCACTAACAACGCATAACCATCAAGGAACTGCCACATGGCCATTCTAATTAATGAGCACACCAAGGTAATCTGTCAGGGCTTCACCGGCTCGCAAGGCACCTTTCATTCTGAACAAGCCATCGCCTATGGCACCAAAATGGTCGGCGGCGTGACACCGGGCAAGGGCGGGCAGACCCACCTTGACCTGCCGGTATTCAACTCGGTTCACGAGGCCAAGGCGGTTACCGAGGCCAACGCCTCTGTGATCTATGTTCCGCCCCCCTTTGCCGCTGACGGTATTCTGGAAGCGATCGATGCGGAAATGGAACTGATCGTTTGCATCACCGAAGGCATCCCCGTGCTGGACATGATGAAAGTCAAACGCGCGCTGGACGGGTCCAAATCCCGCCTGATCGGGCCGAACTGCCCCGGCGTGATCACCCCTGACGCCTGCAAAATTGGCATCATGCCCGGCCACATCCACAAACGCGGTTCTTGCGGCGTGGTTTCGCGTTCCGGCACGCTGACGTATGAGGCCGTGAAGCAAACCACCGACATGGGTCTGGGCCAGTCCACCGCTGTGGGCATCGGTGGCGACCCCATTAAGGGGACCGAGCATATCGACGTGCTGGAAATGTTTCTGGCCGATGACGAAACCCAAAGCATCATCATGATCGGCGAAATCGGCGGATCCGCCGAAGAAGAAGCGGCACAGTTT
>CAZIDQ010000211.1:2863-4437 GCA_964538015.1 uncultured Marinosulfonomonas sp. | reverse complement strand
GCGTCATTGCTGGCCGATCCATCCACCCCCAGCGCCACCTTGACGCCTGCATCTCGCATCTGGCGCACCGGCGCGATGCCAGACCCCAGACGGCAGTTGGAGCAAGGGCAATGCGCCACGCCGGTGCCAGATTTAGCAAACAGATCGATTTCCTGCCCGTCCAGTTTCACGCAATGAGCATGCCAAACATCATCGCCGGTCCAACCCAAATCTTGTGCATATTGACCCGGACGGCAGCCGAATTTTTCAAGGCTATAGGCAATGTCCTCGTCATTTTCCGCCAGATGGGTGTGCAACATCACCCCCTTGTCCCGCGCCAATAGCGCCGCATCGCGCATCAGATCACGGCTAACGGAAAACGGCGAACAAGGCGCGATCCCGACCCGCACCATTGCCCCGTCTCTTGCGTCATGAAACCGGTCCACCACGCGGATGCAATCTTCCAGAATGGCCGCTTCTTTTTCCACCAGAGAATCCGGTGGCAGCCCGCCGTCGCTTTCCCCGATGCTCATCGCACCGCGGGTTGGATGGAACCTCAAACCAACTTCATGCGCTGCTTCAATGGTATCGTCTAACCGACTGCCATTGGGGAATAAATACAGATGGTCCGACGACAGGGTACAGCCAGAAAGCGCCAGTTCTGACAGGCCGATCATCGCTGAAATCCGCATCTCTTCAGGTCCGAAATTGGCCCAGATCGGATAAAGCGTTTGCAGCCAGCCAAACAACAAAGCATCCTGCCCGCCGGGCACCGCGCGGGTCAGGGTTTGATACAAATGGTGGTGCGTATTCACCAACCCGGGCGTCACCACACAGCCCATGGCATGCACCAGTTCGGCGCCGTTTTCCGACAGGTTTTGACCCACCTCAGCAATCACGCCGCCGGATATGCGGATGTCCCCACCCGCGATTTCACGGCGCGCATCATCCATCGTCACCAGCGTATCGGCGCCCTTGATCAGAATATCGGCCATTGGCTATTCCTCGGCTTGCTGCAAAATCTCCAGCGCCGCTGCATGCACTTCGGCATTAGCCGCCGCCAGCAATCGCCCGCCCTCATGTGCGGGACGTCCGCGCCAGTCAGTGGCAATGCCACCGGCCGCCTGCACCACCGCGATCGGCGCCTGCACATCATAGGCCTGCAATCCGGCCTCGACCACCAGATCAACCTGACCTGCGGCCAGCAAGGCGTAGCCATAACAATCCATCCCGTACCGGGTCAGTTGCACCTGCTTTTTCACCGCATCAAACGCGGCTTTCTCGATCGGCGTCCCAATGGCGGGAAACGTGGTCAGCATGATGGCTTCGGACAGGGGCCGTGCGGCGCGTGTCTTAAGATCACTGCGGCCATGCGGCCCGTCCATCCATGCCTCGTTCAGCCCGCCAACAAAACGCTCGCCGATATAGGGCTGACAGATCATGCCAAAAAACGGACCCGTTTCATCGCGCACCGAAATCAGCACCCCCCACGTCGGTGTGCCGCTGATATAGCCACGGGTGCCGTCGATCGGGTCCAACACCCACGTCAAACCGCTGGTGCCCTCGGAATAGCCGAATTCCTCGCCCAGAATGGC
>CAZIDQ010000211.1:0-2763 GCA_964538015.1 uncultured Marinosulfonomonas sp. | reverse complement strand
ACCAGTTCGTCAAGCGCCCTTAGGCAGCATCACTTAGCACGCGCGCCAGATCAAACAGGCGGCGACGCTGGTTTTCCGGGATCGAATAATAAGACCGCAGCAATTCCAGCGCTTCTTTATCGGCCATAACATCGACCGGCGAGTCGCCCTTGGCGCTCTCGTCTTTTTCCAGTCCGTCAAAGAAAAAGCTGACGGAAACGCCCAGCGCGTCAGAGATATCCCACAAACGGGATGCGCTGACCCGGTTCATGCCGGTTTCGTATTTCTGGATTTGCTGGAATTTAATTCCAACTTGTTCGGCCAACTGCTGTTGGGTCATCCCAACCATCCAGCGCCGGTGGCGAACCCGTTTCCCAACATGGATATCGACAGGGTGTTTCATTTCTTACTCCTACTCATTGCGGAAATTCACAAGTGTACAACTCGTTACGCATAAACTATTAAGCAATTATCGTGCCAACCTGACAGTGGGTTTGATGATTTCGGCCAGAACGGCAGTGATTCCGTATATTATATTGTTTTCCAATAAAACTTTTTACAACAAATTTCCAGCTTTCATTCAGCACAAGGGAGAGCTGGAATAATTCAAACACAATCTTAGCATGTTTAGCATTTTGCAAAGCAAATTGCAAATCAAAGCGCGCCCAGATTCGCAATATGCACCATTGTCGACATGATGACTGGCCATGCCACACCGAACAAACTACGGTGCCAAAGATGCAACAACCAGCCGGATATGCCCGATGCGCGCTTTTCAACTTCATTCCCTTGGGGAACCCGCGAAACTGACCACTTGCGATCAGCCAGAACCGGCCCGTAACGAGGTCCGCCTGAAGATCGAGGCCTGCGGGCTGAATTTTGGCGACCTGCTAATGATCAAGGGCACCTACCAAGAAAGCCCGCCCCTGCCCTACACACTGGGCATGGAACCTTCGGGTGTTGTCGATGCCTTGGGGGCAGATGTGAGCACCCTGAAGGTTGGCGACCGCGTGGCCGTCTATCACGGGCATGGCGGGTTGGCGGAATATGGCTGTTTTCCGGCGGCCAACTGCAATCTGCTGCCCGACAACATGACCACAACCACGGGGGCCGGATTTCTGGTGGCCTATGGCACCTCGCATCTGGCGCTGGAGCATCGGGCGCGGCTGAAACCCGGCGAAACCCTGTTGGTGCTGGGGGCAGCGGGCGGCGTTGGCCTGACCGCTGTTGAAATCGGCAAACGGATGGGGGCCACGGTGATTGCTTGCGCCCGCGGGGCGGACAAGCTGGCGATTTGCGCCAAGGCGGGCGCGGACCACCTGATCGACAGTGACACCGAGGATTTACGCGAGGTGGTTAAAGCCTTGGGCGGGGCGGACGTGGTCTATGATCCGGTTGGCGGGGATCTGTTCAAGGCAGCGATGCGCGCCTGCAACCCCGAAGCGCGGATCATCCCGCTGGGCTTTGCCAGCGGCACGGTGCCACAAATTCCGGCCAATATCCTGTTGGTGAAGAATATCGAGGTGATCGGGTTTTACTGGGGCGCCTATCTGAAATTCGCCCCCAAGGTGCTGCACGACAGTCTGGATACGTTGCTGGGGTGGTATGCGGCAGGCGAGTTGAAGCCGCACATCAGCCACACCCTGTCGCTGGAGCAAGCCGGTGAAGCGCTGGAATTGCTGCGCACACGGAAATCAACGGGTAAGGTGGTGGTGACGGTTTAGAGGTATTGCAGTCATGCCGAACGAAGTGAATTTTTGCTGCAATTGCACCAACGTCTGTATTGGGGGAGCTGTTCAATAAACGGTCCTTTTCGGTATGATTATTCATGTAAACGAATGACTATTCTGAGCCCTAGGCGCAGTATGCCTAAATGGTCGATCATGTACCGTTTCGTGCAGCGGTTCTTGAACCGAATAGTGTGTCAGCCTACCATGATGCCGTAAACTCGTTGCAACAACCAAACTTACGGAAAGGAACACGCAGCATGATTGCCTACGTCACCGTCGGTGCTGATGACATCGCGCGCGCGAAACGGTTTTACTCTGCGTTCCTGCCAGCCCTTGGTTACGGGCTGAAGGAGGGTCCTGAGGGCCTAAGCTACGCGCTGCCCGAACAACCGGGTCAATCTGCCGCGCTGCCCGATTTCTACGTTAAACCAACCTTCGATGGACATCCGGCCTCGGCTGGGAATGGTGCTATGATCGCATTTGAGGCTCACAATCAAAAGCAGGTTCGTGTCCTTCACTCCGCAGCGCTTGCCGCAGGCGGCTTTGACGAGGGTCAGCCGGGCTTTCGTGACTCGTATGGACCTCATTTTTATGTTGGCTACCTTCGCGATCCTCAAGGCAACAAGATCGCACTATTTTCCAGCAACCCAGACGAACCCGGACGAGACGGATAAAGCGGGTTTCGCAGGCGACAGAAGCGCCTTGTTCGCATGCCAGACTTGGAGGCCGCGCAGCAAAGGCTCGTTTGCGGAGCGTTGCGTAACTATCTTGTTTCGCGCCGCCCCCCGATACGCCTGCCCCTTGGACAGGCCCGACACATACAGGTTAGAAGCAGGCCGGTGAGGCGCTGGAGTTGCTGCGCACGCGGAAATGTGTTGGTGACGGCTTTGGATGATGGCAGCTATGCGGACTTTGCGGCCGATTGGGGCCGTAAGGAAGGCGGTTGAAAAGTGTCGAATATTTCTAGAGCTTTGCTGTTGAGGAAGAATCAAAATGGCAATGTGTGGATATCGAACTGGTGTGATCTGGGACACGACGCGCCCTAACTGGCTAA
>CAZIDQ010000210.1:0-4502 GCA_964538015.1 uncultured Marinosulfonomonas sp. | reverse complement strand
ATATTATCTCGACAGGCACACCTCCGGGCGTTGGCATGGGCCAGAACCCGCCGCGTTACCTGAAGGCAGGTGATGTTGTGACGCTGGGCATTAACGGACTGGGCGAACAGCGCCAGAACGTAGTCGAGGATATATGATCCTCCAGATCAAGGGTGATTCTCAAAGCATAAATTCGGGGCGTGCGGGGGCTGACCAGCCATGCGTCCTGAATTTTCTTTAATGATCTCTACACCACCTTTCGGCTGTACGGGGTGGTGTCTTGGTATTTTAAATAGGACAGGGTTAGATAGCTAGCCAGAAGCATTGATATGCTCACTCTTCAAGATGCAAAACCGTTTCAGCGCTGTGGTCAAGGTCGCAATGGCCGGTCGTTCTCAAGAGGCAGCTGGGCACGCCTGCGGTGGTGGTGGTTTTGGCTAAAGAATACCACTGTCTGCTGAAACAGGCATGTGCGGACAGGGAAAGTTTTACCGAACATCTGCTGGCCCTTCCGGCGACGGATGTTCTGCTGGCCGGTGCCAGACTGCGGGATGTGGAATTCTGATCTATATTCTGGATACAAATGCCAATTCGCCGGCGATTGTTTCATGGCTTTTGGCGCAGTCCGAAGAAGAGCTTTATCTTAGCGTTGTCATCCTTGGCCAGATCGAGCGCGGCATCCGGCTTCAGGAAAAGGGCAATCCGGATTTTGCACGCAGTTTGCGGGGCTGGCTGGGTCGCATGATTACCCCGTTCGGAGACAGGGTGCTGGAATTCAGCGCGCATGACAACTGGCCTCGCCTTGCAGACATTATTGAGCGCTGTTTGGCGCCGCAAACCAAAGACCCGAGTGATGGTTTATTCCCCCTCTCGCGCATTGCTGTGCAATACCCTGCCGGGCAGCGGATCAAGGTTCCCAGTTCACCAGCAAAGAGTGGCAATCGTTTCTCGGCAAACACAATCTGGATGCGAGCATGAGCCGACGGGGAAATTGTCACGACAACGCGGCTGTAGAAAGCTTCTCCCAGTTATTGAAACGTGAACGGATCAGGTGGCGGACGTACCTGACACGCGATGATGCAAGGCAAGATGTGTTCGATTACATCGAGATATTTTACAGCCCAAACCGCAAGCATACAAACACCGGCATGTCGTCGCCAGTTGACTTTGAGAACAGACAGCAGAATACAAACAAGGCAGGTGTCTAGGAAACTGGGGGCACCTCAGCATTAGCTGCCAGCTACAGCCCTTATTGACCTCTTGTCTAACTATCCATACTCATTGTGAGCGAAATAAGGAGAACCCCATGCCCAACGCGCTGATCGTCATCGACGTGCAAAATGATTTCTGCCCCGGCGGGGCGCTGGCCGTGACTGATGGGGACCGGATCATCCCGCAGATCAATGCGATGATGGGGGGTTTTGATGCCATCATCCTGACGCAGGACTGGCACCCGCAGGGGCATTCATCCTTTGCCAGCAGCCACGCGGGCAAGGCGCCGTTTGACATGATCGACATGCCCTATGGCGCGCAGGTGCTGTGGCCGGATCATTGTGTGCAGGGCACCGGCGGGGTCGAATTCCATGTCGATCTGAACACCGATGCCGCCGATATGATCATCCGCAAGGGCTATAATCCCGACATCGACAGCTACTCGGCCTTTTTCGAAAATGACCACAAAACCCCGACGGGGCTTGAGGGGTATTTGCGCACCCGTGGCATCACCACCCTAACGATGGTTGGCCTTGCCACTGATTTCTGCGTGTATTTTTCCGCTGTCGACGCCGCAAAACTGGGCTTTGATGTGACGGTTCTGGAAGGGGCCTGTCGGGCCATTGATATGGACGGCAGTCTTGCCGTCGCCCGCGCCGCCATGCAAGACGCTGGCGTGAAACTGGAAAGCTGAAACATGGTTGATATTGCCACCCGCGTTTATAATCACAAATGGAAGATCGACCCGATCGTCCGCTCGCTGATTGATACGGATTTTTACAAGCTGCTGATGTGTCAGTCGGTGTTTCGCAACAGGCCCGACACAACCGTCACCTTTTCGCTTATTAACCGTTCCAAACACATCCGCCTTGCCGATCTGATCGACGAGGGCGAGTTGCGCGAACAGCTGGATCACATCCGTTCGCTGTCGTTGTCCCGCGGCGAAAGCACATGGTTGCGTGGCAACATGTTCTACGGCAAACGCGCCATGTTCCGCCCTGATTTCATGGAGTGGTTCGAGGGCATGCGCCTGCCACCCTACCATCTGGAAAAACGCGACGGGCAGTACGAATTGACGTTCGAGGGCAAATGGCACGAGGTCATGCTGTGGGAGATTTCGGCGCTGGCAGTGTTGATGGAACTGCGCTCGCGGGCGGTTTTGCACACCATGGGGCGGTTCGAGTTGCAGGTGCTTTATGCGCGCGGCATGGCCAAGCTGTGGGAAAAGGTTGAAAAGCTGCGCGGGCTGGATGGGCTGCGGCTCGCTGATTTCGGTACCCGTCGCCGGCACAGTTTCCTGTGGCAGGATTGGTGCGTTCAGGCAATGAGCGAAGGGTTGGGCAATAAATTTGTTGGCACCTCGAATTGCTTGATCGCCATGCACCGCGAGGTCGAGGCGATTGGCACCAATGCCCACGAACTGCCGATGGTATACGCGGCCTTGGCAGAGAATGACGAAGAATTGCGACGCGCGCCTTATGACGTTCTGGCCGACTGGCACGAGGAACACGATGGTAACCTGCGGATTATTCTGCCTGATACTTACGGCACCAAAGGCTTCCTTGAAAACGCGCCGGACTGGTTGGCGGGCTGGACCGGGATTCGCATAGATAGCGGCGATCCGGCCACAGGGGCCGAGATAGCGATTGACTGGTGGAAAAGTCGTGGCGAAGACCCGAAGGAAAAGATGGTGATCTTTTCCGACGGGTTGGATGTGGACAAGATTATCGAGTTGCAAAACCAGTTCAGGGGCAGGGTTCGACCATCGTTTGGTTGGGGCACCCTGATGACCAATGATTTCCGCGGGCTGACACCGGATAACGCGCTGGCACCGTTTTCGATTGTCTGCAAGGCGGTCGCGGCCAACGGGCGGCCAACGGTGAAACTGTCGGACAACCCGAACAAGGCGATGGGACCAGCCGAGGAAATCGCCCGCTACAAACGGGTGTTTGGCGTGGGTGACCAAGAGGCGCAAGAGGTGGTGGTTTAAGCCCCGTAAACCGGTTTGCCATCCATATACCGCTTGGCGATATTCACGGCGCGTTTGGTATAGGCAATTAACGCAGGATCGTCCGGCGCGTATCTTGGCATACACCAGCCACAGGATGCCAGCGCCCGAATCACGGTGAAAACAGGCACTAATGCAGTTGGTTTTGCATCCAACCCATAGCCTTCGCACAGGGCCGCCGCCAGTTCCGCGGCATTTGGCAAATCCCAATTCTGCGACATGGCCACGCCCAGATCATACAGGCGAAACCCGAAAGCGCCGTCATCAAAGTCGATCAGGCTAACGTCATCCCCCTGCACAAACACGTTTTCCCGCAAGGCATCTGCATGGATCAACCCGAAATCCGCATCACCCGAAAGCGCCTGCAACTTGCCCTGCAAACGGTTGCGGGCCTCTTGTAATAGGGTCATTCCCTCCCGTGTTAGAGCCGCATTTTCCCAGAACCGCCCCCACAGCGGCGCCTTTCCCAACAACCCGTCAATATCCAGTCGGGGCCGTTCAAACCAGTCTGGTAGGGACAATGTATCGCTGATCCGGTGCAACCGCGCCAGTTCCGCGCCAAGGGCATGATACAACTGCGCCTGTCTGTCCGTGTCCCATGAAAACGGCACCCCGCCTTCGCCCAAAGGTTCGCCTTCGCTCCAGGTTACCAGTGACGCGACCCGCCCTGCGTCCGCCACCGGCGCAATTACATCCCCGTCGCGGGTTTGCAGCGGGCAGGGCACTGCCATTGCTGCCTGTGCCAACCCTTGTGACCAGACCAGCTCCGAACGGATCGCCGCATCGGTCTGATAGCCCGGGCGATGCAGGCGCAAGGCGGCGCGGGTGCCGTTTGGTCCTGCCACCTCGAACACTGCGTTTTCGCGGTTCTTGATCAGACGCGGGGTGCAGGCGGGCACGTCCCATGCCGCCAGTGCCGCCTTGGCATAGGCAATGGCCTGCGCATCGTTCATTTCAGAACCGCCGCGAAGGCATCATCCATCACCGATACCAACAGATCGACGTTTTCGCGGGAAAACACGCAAGGCGGGCGGATTTTCAGCGCGTTGTCAAACCGCCCAACAGTGCTGAGCAGCACGCCGCGCTGCCGCATCTCGTTCACCATCCGCAGGGCCAGATCACTGGCCGGTTGATCGCCCTGCATCAGCTCGACCCCGAAAAACAGCCCCGCGCCGCGCACATCGGCAATGACGTCGTATTTTCCGGTCAGCCCTTGCAATTGGTCCAGCGCGTAAGCACCAACATCATGGGCGTTTTCGACCAGCCCTTCGTCCTCGATCACCTCAAGCGTGGCCATCGCCGC
>CAZIDQ010000209.1:0-4510 GCA_964538015.1 uncultured Marinosulfonomonas sp. | reverse complement strand
GCACCTTTTTACCCTGACTGCGTTGCTCGCGAACCATTTTGGTAATGTCGGTGTGCAGAATGGCCACCCGTCCTTCCGGCATTTTGCGATCGGACACCTGTATCCAGCGATCTTCGGTCAGACGGATGATAAATGTTGCCTGCCGCCGCCCGTGCTGGCGCATGCGAAACTCGGTCCAGTCCTCACTGCTCTGGTCCTCATACAGTTGCAGCACCGAACTATGCGATGCAATTCGCGCATATTCTTCAAAAGATATGCCCTCAACTATGCGGGCAGACACATCCGACAGAAGGTTTTTGAACCTTTCGTTACAGATCACCAGCCGGCCATCTGAAAACAGCGCGAACCCCTCGTTCATAGCCTCTAGTGCGTCCAGTAGGTTCTGGCGCGATTGCTCGGCCTCTTGCAGGGCGCGGGTCAATTCGCCGTGGGTGTCTTCCAACTCGGCCAGTGTGTCCTGCAAGGCAACGGTGCGCGCCTGAACCTCGTTCTCCAGATTGATCGCGGTCTGGAACATCGCGTAGGGTGTGCCGCCCTTTTCGGTGCTTTGCTCGACCCGCCACATCAGCGCCTTGACCACCTTTTGCAGCTTTTCTACCTGCCGTTCGGGGGAATCATGCGGATCAATCATCTGTTGATCCACCTTCAGGCGGGAAAAAGGCGATGCCGACAAAGGTCTGGTTTACATGCATGCCGTTGTGCTGCTCGCCATAGGTGCTAAACCCGATCACATTGTTTTGGGCCAGCATCTGCGAGATAGCCTCCTTTTTGCCCGAGGTCACGATCTCGATTTTGCGCAAGATGCAGTCAAAGCCCAGCACCAGTACCGGTTTGCCCATGTCCTGCTCCAACGCCTGAAATTCTTTCTGCATCTCGCCGACGATATCCAGTGCCTCGCCAATGGTCATGACGATTCCGACATCAATGGCCGACAGGAATTTCAGGCATGTATCCTCCATAACCGACTGGATCGCGCGCACATGATAGCGGCCACCGGCACGAACCAGCGTGGGGTAGGATGCAAACAGGAACGGGCCCAGTTTGCCCCTAGGCACACCGATGATCCGCGCATATTCCTCGGCGGCAGGTTCGCCGTTTATTTCGCAAACGATCCTTTCGGTGGGGATTGCATCGGTCACCACCATCTGTTTGTCGGTCGGGATGAAATGGTCGAATGTGATCTCGCGAAACTGAAAATCGGTGTGGATCAGGATCAGCAGCGCCGCATCCGTATGAAAACACCCGTTTTGGTAGACAAAGGTTTCCTTGAAACACATGCCATCCCCAGCCGATCCACCAAACAGCGGGATCGGTGCAAGGCCCGCGTCCAATGCTGCAACCAGCGTGTCTTCTTGCAGGGACATGCCATCGGCGAATTGTAGCGCAAGGGTGTTCCATCCGGCAGGGCAAGGCATCTCCGCAACCAGTTGTTTGGCGATTTCCGAGCATTCGGAAACGCCGGTAGCTACAACATTTCCGATCAGACGGCTTTGCATGGCAAAATGTTTTGCCGAAAAGGAAATGGCGGTGATGGCCCCTTCGGCGTATCCCTTCGGGGTCAGCTCGCCTGCCGTTGTGCAACCAACCACAGGCGTATCCGGAAAGGCACAATGCAACGCTTTGGCCAATTTTTCCTGATTATATTCAGGCGATGTAAAGAAAATCACAAAGGCAATATCCGGCTGCCAGATCAGATTTTGGATCTCCTCGACCGCGCGCATGGGATCAGGCGCCGAACTGGCGCCAAACCTGATTGCATCGCCGGTCTGACCCTGCGCATCCCGATTTCCAATTGATCCTTCCAAACGCCCCCCAACGTAAGAATGTCCTGTGAAATACAACTATGACGTTGAATCCGTCATCTAAGCAAGGCTGAAAAATCCGCCTCTTTTGCAAGCAACGCCGCCTGAGTGCGACTGTGAACGCCCAGTTTTCGTAGAATGGCCGTTATATGTGCCTTTACAGTGGTTTCAGCAATGGACAACTCATAGGCGATTTGTTTGTTCAACTTCCCTTCACAAATCAGTTTCAAAATTGTGACCTGTTGGGGTGTCAAACTGGACAGCTTTTCGACCGTGCGCTCCATCTCCTCGACCTCGCCGGAGTTATCCGCAGCACGGTTGTAATCATCAGGTAAATAGGTTTCCCCCGCCCATATCTTTCGAAACGCGGCGGCCAGATCCTCGCGCGGCGCATCCTTGCGGATAAAACCGGCAGCCCCCGCAGCAATGACGGCGGAAATCACTCTGGAGTCCCCCAATGCGGAAACAACTATAATCGGGATTTTCGGCATTTGCGCCCGCAGTTTTATGAGCCCTTCAACCCCCGAAACATCCGGCAGGTTCAGATCCAGAACGATGGCATCGGCCTTAAACCCCGTCTTAAGAAAACCCATGCCCGAAGCCAGAGAATTCGCGGTTTCGATCCTTTTTAGCTCCAGCACATCCTGCAGCGTCATAGCCAAGGCTTCGCAAAACAGCGGATGATCATCAATCACCAGGACCGAATGGATCGTCATGGGTGAAGGCGCTATTTTACTTTGATCTCTCATGCTCCTGACGGCTCCTGTTCGTTACACTTCTGCCCAAGGCAAGACAGAACCAATGGGAAAATATTGCGCCACTTTCCAAAGCTGTTTAGCCGCGCATATAGGCTGGCTTTGGGCCAGTGTAGCATTGGAAATCGTATATTGCCTATGCAGACCTTTGGACTAGTGACTTATGCAGGCCTTTGGAGCAGTGGATAATGCCCCTTTCAGAGACAAATCATGCTGGTAGCGCGCCTGTCGATTTGGCAATATGGGTGGCAATCGCATCCATCAGGGGCGGCGACAGTGCATCATATGGCTGCAACCCCAGCGCCCGTATCCGTGCCCGGATTCCGTCCATCCGCGATGGATCAACCCCGCCTTCAATCACCGAAGAAACAAAGGCTGCAAATTCGGGTGCGGACCAGCCGGTATCATCCGACAATTCGGTGTGGATGAAATCCAGCCCGTAAAACGGGTGGTCCTTGTTTTCGATCCGCCCGTACATATGCACCCCGCAGCCCTTGCAGGCATGGCGCTGGATTGCCGCGCTTTCGTCTATGATTTCCAGCTTATCGGCGTTTTCGATCACTTCAACCGCATTGCGATCCACCACCGCAACCTGCGAAAAAATCGCCCCTTCGGGTTTCCAGCATTTGGTGCAGCCACAGGCATGGTTATGCGCCGTTTGCGCTGAAACCTTCACCCTCACGGGGTTTGTTGCGCAATGGCATGTCAGCACCCCGCCCGCAAAATCAGCCGCGCCTGCCTGAACGCCATTATCTACCGCAGGGTGGATTTTCACACCTGCGCCGGAATCAGCCGTTCCAGTATCGGACGGCGCACAGGTTTTCTGTGGGCCCCCGAAAAATACGCGAAATTGTTCCATCGTTTTCCTCCGTTCAATCAATGCGCCATGCAACGGCATACGCATTGGTCAATTCTAGGAAATCGGGAAGAATGTAACAGAGAGACAAAAGAACTACGGGATTATTACACAAAGCCCGCGTTCAGGAAGCGGATTTTGCGGACAGTTCCTCTACCGCTTGATGCTGGGAAAGAAACACCTGCCCCGTCAGTTCCTCCAGCAGATCGGTGCGTTTGAGGCGATCCATCACCGGTCCCTTCACCTCGGACAGATGCAGTTTCAGACCAAGGCTGTGCAGGCGGTGGTTGATGGCCTCGATCGATTCCAGCGCGCTGGTGTCAATTTCGTTCACCGCCGGACACATCAACACCACATGGCGCAGGTCATCATCGCCGGTCACGCGATCAAGGATGTAATCCTCAAGAAAGCGGGCATTGGCGAAATACAGACTCTCGTCGATGCGGATGGTCAGGATTTGTGGCGTGGTTTCCACCGAGTGACGCAGGATATTTCGGAAATGCTCGGTGCCCGGCACGCGGCCCACTTCGGCCACATGCGGGCGCGAGGTTTTGTAGAGGAACAGCGCCAGTGACAGCAGCACACCTGCGGTGACGCCGATTTTGACGCCAAAGCCGAGGGTCGCCAGCAGGGTAACGGCGACCGCCAGAAAATCGGTTTTGGAATAGGCCCATGTTTTTCGCAGCATCGACAGGTCCAGCAGCGACAGCACGGCCACGATGATGATCGAGGACAGCGCGGCCTTTGGCAGGTAATAAAGTGCTGGCGTCAGAAACAGGGCGGCCAGCAGGATGCCGATGGCGGTCATGCCGCCCGCCGCCGGTGTGCGGGCGCCGGAATCGAAATTCACCACGGAACGCGAAAAGCCGCCGGTCACCGGATAGCCGCCTGAAATTGCCGAGCCGACATTGGCCATGCCCAGCCCGATCAGTTCCTGATCCGGTATGATGCGCTGGCGGCGCCGCGCGGCCAGCGTTTGGCCAACCGAGACGGATTCGACAAAGCCGATGATCGACAGCAGTATGGCCGAGACCAGCAATTCCCCCCAGATTTCCGCATCGAACACCGGCACCGTCAGCGGCGGGATGCCACGGGGC
>CAZIDQ010000208.1:0-4541 GCA_964538015.1 uncultured Marinosulfonomonas sp. | reverse complement strand
CCCGCCGGATCAGGGCGGGGTTTTCTATTTTCTTTGTCAGCTGATTTAGCTGCCCGATGTTTCATCCTTGGCGCGCTGTTTGATCGGCGCCCAGATGCGTTTGTTGGTTGCATAAAGCAGAACCGACAACATGGTCAGCAGAATAACCGCGATGAAACCGGATTTCTTACGGTCCATCATCTTGGGTTCGGCTGTCCACATCAGGAAGGCGGCAACGTCAATCGCTTCGTGCTCCAGCTCGGTGCTGTGGCCATCGGCATATTCGACATCTTCGCCATACAGCGGCGGAGGCATGGAAATCCAACCGCCTGCAAAGGCGTGGTTTTCGTAGTAGGTCGTGCCTGCCTCTTCCTTTTCTTCGCCGGTGTAACCGTTCAGGATGGACACGATATGCTCGGGTCCACCAATGCCGCGAAACAGCTGGTTCATACCCGAGCCGTAAGGGCCTTCATAGCCTTTACGGGCCTTGGCCATCAGCGACAGGTCAGGTGCGTTCGGGTCACCCGAAACAGGGAAGTGGTCGGTCGGCTTGCGCGGAACGTCCTCGTCCTTTTCCGGATCATAGATGTCGAACTGTTTGGCAAAGGCGCGAACCTGATCAGCGGGCAGGTTCGGGCCGCCGTCGTCACCAAGGGTGCGAATGGGCACGAATTTCAAACCGTGACAGGCCGAGCATACTTCGGTGTAGACCTGAAGGCCGCGTTGCAGCTGGTTCTGGTCATAGGTGCCAAAGGGGCTCTCGAACGAGAAGTCCACGCTTTCGGTGTGTATCGCCTCGTTGGCAGCAGCACCCCCAACCGAAAGGGTCAGGGCGGTGACTGCGGTGATCGCAAGTTTCATAAACATTGTCCCGTTTCCTTTCTTAATGGTTGCCGTAGTGGGCATTGAAATCGTCTTCGATCGTCGCCGGTGGTGTATCCGGTTTCTCGATCACGCCAAGCAGTGGCAGGATGACCAGGAAGTAGCCGAACCAATAGGCCGAAGCGATCAGCGAGATGATCGGGTAGATACCCGTCGTTGGACGCGAACCACCCCACATCAGCACAAGGAAGTCGATAACCAGCAGGGCAAACCACCACTTGAACATCGGGCGGAACCGGCCCGAGCGCATGGAGGATGTATCCAGCCAAGGCACGAGGAACATAACCGCAATCGCCCCGAACATCGCAATCACACCAAAGAATTTGGCGTCGATGATGCCGAAGGAAGCCCAGTTCACCAGCTGCACGACCCAGACGTCAGCCGTAAAGGCGCGCAGGATGGCGTAGAATGGCAAGAAGTACCATTCGGGCACAATGTGTGCCGGTGTCGATAGCGGGTTGGCCTCGATGTAGTTGTCGGGTTCACCCAGATAGTTGGGCATGAAACCAACTACGGCAAAGAAGATCAGCAGCACGATGGCCAGCGCGAACAAATCCTTGATCACGAAGTAGGGCCAGAAGGGCAGCGTGTCTTTTTCGGCTTCTTCTTTGGAACCGCGGCGCACTTCGACGCCGGTCGGGTTGCCGTTCCCTGTGGTGTGGAAAGCCCAGATGTGAATGGCGACAAGTGCCGCAAGCACGAAAGGCAGCAGGTAATGCAGCGAGAAGAAGCGGTTCAGCGTGGCGTTATCCACGGCAGGTCCGCCCAGCAGCCATGCCTGAATGCTTTCGCCGATGAACGGGATCGCGCCAAACAGGCCTGTGATCACGGTCGCACCCCAGAAGGACATTTGCCCCCAAGGCAGAACGTAACCCATGAACGCAGTCGCCATCATGGCCAGATAGATCAACATACCGATGACCCATGTCACTTCACGCGGGGCCTTGTATGACCCGTAGTAAAGGCCACGGAAGATGTGGATATAAACAGCGATAAAGAACAGGGATGCGCCGTTACCGTGCAGATATCGCAGCATATAACCGCCGTTCACATCGCGCATGATATGTTCAACCGAGGCAAACGCCATGTCGACATGCGGTGTATAGTGCATTGCCAAAACGATGCCGGTGATGATTTGCAGCACCAGACAAAACGCCAGAACGATGCCCCAAATCCACATCCAGTTCAGGTTTTTGGGTGTGGGGATCATGATTGTGTCATAAACCAGCCCGACGATGGGCAGGCGGCTGTGTAGCCATTTTTCAAAGCCCGATTTGGGCTCGTAATGATCGTGAGGAATACCAGACATTACTAACTCCCTTTATCCGAGCTTGATTGTTGTATCGTCGTGCCACGCCGAAACCGGAACATCCAGATTTCGCGGTGCAGGACCTTTGCGGATACGGCCGGCGCTGTCGTAGTGCGACCCGTGACAAGGGCAGAACCAGCCGCCAAAGTCACCGGATGCGCCACCCAGAGGCACACAGCCAAGGTGGGTGCAAACGCCCATCATCACCAGCCATTCGCCGTTTTCGTCCAGCGTGCGGTTTGCATCCGAGGCATCGGTTTCGGGTTTGTTGGCGTTGCGGCTTTCGGTATCAACCAGATCTTCCAGCGGAGTTTCGCGGGCCAGTTTGATATCTTCTTCGTTGCGGCGACGAATGAACACGGGCTTGCCGCGCCATTTCACAGTCAGCTGGGTGCCGACTTCGATATCTGTCGTGTCTACAAGGATAGATGCAAGCGCACGGACATCCGCGCTGGCGTTCATCTGGTTCACAAGCGGCCATACTGCTGCGCCGGTGGCAACGATGCCCGTCCCTGCGGTAGCGTAGTACAGGAAATCCCTGCGGCTGCCTGAGTGATCTTCTGTTTGGGACACTGGAAATCCCTCCTCTCTCTGCATATTTATCTGCATTTAAGCCACGCCCGTAGGATTGGCCACGGCTGTTAACAGCGCTCCTTGGCGCGGTGTTTAGCTCTGGAATCAGGGCGCGTCCAGCATTACAATGCGAAGAGGACATTTAAGCGCAGTTAATTTGGCAGTTTTTCTTGTGAAATTGCGCCAAGGCAACAATCAGATGGCAACGGGGCGGCTGGCCTTCATTGTGGGACGTTCGGCAAAGGCGGCAAACCAGTCGTCCAGCGCATCACGCCCTTTGCGCCAGTTGCGATCGTCATGGCGAAAATCCAGATAGCCCAGCGCGCAACCAATGGCGATGTGGCTCATGTCTAGTGGACCGGCAAGGTGGCTCATCCAGCGGGTGGTGATTGCGTCCAGTGCGCGGCTGATTTTGTCCCATTGCCCGTTCACCCAGTCCGCAGATTGCAGGTTTTCCGGGCGACAGCGCCCTTCATAGACCATCAGCACAGCGGCATCCATGATGCCGTCGGCAGTGGCCTCGAGCGTCAGGGTTTCCCACAGGGTGCGGTCCGGATACAGCCCCGCATCCGCGCGGGCATCCAGATAGCGGCAGATCACACGGCTGTCGTAAATCGCGGGACCGTCGGGGCGGGTAAGGGCAGGCAATTTGCCCAACGGATTATGGGCAGTGGGCATGTCGGTTGCATCCAGCGGGGTGCCGGTGGCCGCCAGCAGTTCCACGTCATCCAGTTGGTCGGTTTCGTGCAGGGTGACCATTACCTTGCGGGCGAAGGGCGAGGCGGAAGCGTAATATAGCTGCATGATTTCAGAGTTTCCTGATTGAGAAGCGCCCAAGCGCCGAGATGTCAATTTCCACGCCGGGGCCGTTTTGACCCAGCCGGATTGTGCGCCTGAATTTGGCGGTCGTGTTGGTTTGGCCGGATTCGCGACGCAGAGACAAGCCTTCGTCCAGATCATCCAGCGCGTCCTCGGCCCGCTGGTCACGGCGGCCGATGGCAACCTTGCGGGTTACAGCGTAGGTGGCCAGTGCCACAGTGCCATAGCGCAAGGCAAAACCGGCGATTGGGGCAAGCGGTAGGGGCATTTCATGTCCTCCCTGACAATCCGTCTGCCATATATGTAGGTATTCGCGGTGATTTTGTCTAATATTTCAGATGCCGGATATGAGATTCTATGCCTGCGGCGCGGATATTTAGGGAACAAAGATGAGCTATTCGGGTTCAGGGGGCAACATCAGGGCAGCAAGCAGGGCGGTTTCGGAACCGATACCGTAGGCCTTGACGTTTTGGGCGGCAGACAGGCGGGCGGATTCCGGTTTGTTCTGGGCCAGTTTCCATGTGCCATCCACAGTTTCGATATCGAAACGGAACGGGGTGATCATGCGCATCATTTTTGCCAAGGCTTCGGGTGGCATTTTGGCGTTGCTCCAAGGGGGTTTGGGCAGCAGGCGGTTTTCGAATTGGGCGGCAAGGGTATCAAGGCTGGCGCGCAAATCTTCTGGCGGCAGTTGGGTCAGGGTGCCGCGCAGGTGGATGGCGGTGTAGTTCCATGTAGGGACCAGATCATCCACGCCATACCAGTCGGGCGAGATATAGCTGTCAGGGCCGGAAACCGCGATCACGGCGGGCATTGTGCCGGTGCAGGTGCGCGCAATCGGGTTGGAGCGGACAAGATGCAGATCGGCGATTTTGCCATCCTTTGACAGGGCAAAGGGGATATGGGCGATCAGCGGGGCAGGATCGCCGTTGATCGACAGGGTGCCAAAGCCACGTTCACGGGCAAAGTCGAGGTTGGT
>CAZIDQ010000207.1:2763-4559 GCA_964538015.1 uncultured Marinosulfonomonas sp. | reverse complement strand
TCTGCAGAAGCGGCGCCAGCGAAGGCGACCAGTGCAGTCGTTGTAAAGAGAACTTTTTTCATTTCGTTTTCCCTTGTTTGTTTAAAGGTGCACCTCAATTCAGGGAATCCGAATTGAGTATGCATGGTATTTCGCGCTTAACGGCCCCTTTTGCAAGATTGGCGAAACCCAGAAAACCATTGTGCTTTCGCATGGTGCAGCTTTGCCACAGTTGGTTGGCGGTCATTGGCCTATATATAATGAACTCTGTAACATTTTCAAAAAGCCTTGCCCGCCCCAATAGCGTTGGTTACTAGAGTAGAGACAGCAGATATTGGGGCGTCCAAGATGAGATTTGAGCATAAAATCACCGGAATCATAGCTATTGCAGCCATATTGGGGCTTTCTGCTTGTGGTGGAAGCCGTGGCTCGCTTGGTTCGGGCGGCTTCTCTCGTGGCGGCTCCAGCGGCTCTGTTAATAGCGCTTCAGCCAAAGCCGCGCCAAAAGCAGAAGAAAGAAAGCGCTCGACGATCTGGGATTTGTTCAAAAACAACGACAATCCGAACACCACTGTAGAAGTGAACAAATACATCTGGAATGCCTCGCTCGAGGTTCTGAATTTCCTGCCCATCGAATCGGTTGATCCGTTTACCGGCGTTATTGTCACCGGATACGGCACCCCGCCCGGCGGTGGACGCGCCTATAAGGCCACGATTTATGTGCAGGATCCGGCGCTTGATGCCCGATCATTGAATGTTTCGCTGCGCACCCGTGGCGGTGTGGTCAGTGCCGATACAGTTCGCGCGGTCGAGGATGCGATCCTGACACGCGCACGCCAGCTACGGATTCGTGACGGAAAACTGTAAACTCCGGCCCGAATCGTCTTAAATCACGACCGCGCCGGGCAAATCGTCCGGCGTTTCCATATCAAGGATGCGACAAACATGTCCCGCTACACCGCAAATGACATCGAAACCAAATGGCAAGCCGCCTGGGACAAGGCCGAGGTATTCAAAGCCAAGCGCGATGAATCCAAGCCGAAATATTATGTGCTTGAGATGTTTCCCTATCCATCCGGCCGCATCCACATGGGCCATGTGCGCAACTACACCATGGGCGACGTAATCGCGCGCTATAAACTGTCGACCGGCCACAACATTCTGCATCCGATGGGTTGGGACGCCTTTGGTATGCCCGCCGAAAACGCCGCGATGGCCATCGGTGGCCACCCAAAGGACTGGACCTACAACAATATTGCCGACATGCGCGCCCAGATGAAACCGCTGGGCCTATCGATCGACTGGTCGCGCGAATTTGCCACTTGTGATCCGGAATATTACGGCCAGCAGCAGGCGATGTTCATTGATATGCTGGGCAAAGAGCTGATCTACCGCAAGAAAGCCACCGTCAATTGGGATCCGGTGGATATGACCGTTTTGGCCAACGAACAGGTGATTGATGGTAAGGGTTGGCGCTCGAATGCTGTGGTTGAGCGGCGCGAGTTAACGCAATGGTTCTTTAAAATCTCGGATTACTCCGAAGAATTGCTGACCGCGCTGGACGGGCTTGAAAACTGGCCTGAAAAGGTGCGGACCATGCAGGCCAACTGGATCGGTAAATCGCACGGCATTGATATTCACTTTGAACGCCGCGATGGCGCGGGTGAAATTATCTGCTACTCGACCCGCCCTGACACCATGCGTGGCGCCAGCTTTATCGCGATTTCACCGGATCATCCTGTCGCCAAGGAACTTGAGGCAAATAACCCCGAACTTGCGGCCTTTAATACCGAGTGCCGCCGCATGGACACCACCGA
>CAZIDQ010000207.1:0-2663 GCA_964538015.1 uncultured Marinosulfonomonas sp. | reverse complement strand
CAATACCGCCTGCGCGACTGGGGCCTGTCGCGTCAACGCTATTGGGGCTGCCCGATTCCTGTTGTGCATTGCGATACCTGCGGCGTGGTGCCGGAAAAGAAAGAAAACCTGCCGATCGAGCTGCCCTATGATGTATCGTTCGACACCCCCGGCAACCCGTTGGACCACCACCCGACATGGCGCGATTGCAATTGCCCGTCCTGCGGCAAACCGGCGAAACGCGAAACCGATACGATGGATACATTCGTGGATTCATCATGGTATTACGCCCGCTTCACCAGCCCGCACGCCAAAACCCCGACCGATATTGACGATGCCGCCTACTGGATGAATGTGGATCAATACATCGGCGGGATCGAGCACGCGATTCTGCACCTTTTGTATTCCCGTTTCTTCGCCCGCGCGATGAACATTACCGGCCATCTGCCCCAAGGCACGAACGAACCATTTGATGCTCTGTTCACCCAAGGCATGGTCACGCACGAGATTTACCAGACCCGTAATGACAAGGGCCGCCCCGTCTATCACCTGCCCGAAGACGTTGATCTGGAAACAAAAACCGTTAAGGCAACTGGCGAGGCGCTGGAGATCATCCCGTCGGCCAAAATGTCGAAATCCAAGAAAAACGTGGTTGATCCGGTGTCGATCATCGATTCCTACGGCGCCGACACCGCCCGCTGGTTCGTGCTGTCCGACAGCCCACCCGAACGTGATGTGGAATGGACGGCCTCGGGCGCCGAAGCCGCGCATAAATTCCTGAACCGCGTCTGGAACCTGTGCGATAAAATCGCAGGCCTGCCGGATGGCGAAACCAAGGATGACGAAGACCTGATCCGCGCCATGCACCACGCCATCCATGACGTGACCGCCGGTATCGAAGGGTTTGCCTTCAACACTTCAATCGCCAAAATCTATGCCTTCACCAACACCCTGTCCAAATCCAAGGCAGGCGGCACAGCGCAAAAACAGGCGATCAAGGTTCTGGCGCAACTCATGTCCCCCTTCACCCCGCATCTGTCCGAAGACATCTGGGCGCATCAGGGTGGCACAGGTCTGGTCACACAGGCCCCCTGGCCACAGCATGATCCCAAAATGCTGGTGCAGGACACCATCACCCTGCCGATCCAGATCAACGGCAAACGTCGGTCAGAAATCGCCGTTCCAGCCGATATGCCAAAAGAAGAGATTGAAAAAATCGCGCTGGCGAACAAAGCTGTCGTAAAGGCGCTCGATGGTGGGTCGCCCAAGAAAATGATCATTGTGCCGGGGCGTATCGTCAATGTCGTTATTTAACCGCAGAACCCTGTTGATGTCGCTGGCCGCGCTTTCGGCCTGCGGCTTTACCCCTGCCTATGGGCCAAACGGCCCCGCCAACGGCTTGCGCGGACAGATACTGGTGGACGCGCCGACAGATCGCAACGGCTTTGATTTCGTGCGCCGGCTTGAGGAACGTCTGGGCCGCGCCAACGCGGCACAGTATAAACTGTCCTACACCTTGAACTTGAATGAAGACGACCTTGCCATCACACCGGCACAGGAAATCACCCGCTATAACGTGCTGGGGTCGGCCCGGTTTACGGTTCAAAACGTGGGCAGCGGTGAAATCATCACCTCGGGCACCGTCAACAGTTTCACCAGCTATTCTGCCACCGGCACCACCGTCAGCACGCAAACCGCCAAACGTGCGGCCTATGCCCGTCTGATGATTATTCTGGCCGACCAGATCACAACCCGCCTGATCGCCACATCCGGTGCGTGGATGCAATGAAACTCTCGCCTCGTGACGCGGCCGGATATTTTGCCAAACCCGACCCCAAACGCGCGGGGTTGCTGATTTATGGTGGCGACGCGATGCGGGTTGCCCTGAAACGCCAACAGGTGATTTTGGCGCTGATCGGCAAAACCGGAGAAGAGGAAATGCGCCTGACCCGCATCCCCGCTTCTGATTTGCGCTCCGATCCGGCCTGCTTGATCGACGCGATGACCGCACAGGGATTTTTCCCCGGCCCCCGCGTTGCCTTTGTCGAAGACGCAGCCGACGGGCTGACCAAATTCATCAAACCCGCGCTCGAGGCATGGCGCGAGGGCGATGCACAAATCATCGTCACCGCCAAACAGCTGACCGCGCGTTCCTCCCTGCGCAAATTGTTCGAGGGGCACAACAACAGCTTTGCCGTTGGCATCTACGACGATCCGCCCTCAAAGGCCGAAATCGAATCCGACCTTGCCAAGGGCGGGCTGACCAATATTCAGGCAGACGCAATGGAAGCCTTGGTTAGTCTGTCACGCGAAATCGGTCCGGGCGATTTTCGGCAGGTGATTGAAAAAATCAGCCTCTACAAACTGAACGACACCACGCCCTTAATCCCCGAAGATATAACCGCCAACGCCCCCACCTCGACCGAGGCCGCGCTGGATGATGTGCTGAACATCGTCGCCGAAGCCCGCAGCGGCGAAATCGGCCCCGTCATGCGCAAACTGGAAAGTCAGGGCGTGCAGCCCGTGGGCCTGTGCATCGGTGCGACCCGTCATTTCCGCACCCTTTACGCCGCCGCAAACAACCCGTCCGGCATCGGTGGTCTGCGCCCGCCCGTGTTCGGCGCACGGCGTGACCGGATGCAGCGGCAATTGCAACGCTGGAGCGGGCGCAAACTGGAAATCGC
>CAZIDQ010000206.1:0-4566 GCA_964538015.1 uncultured Marinosulfonomonas sp. | reverse complement strand
TCGATGGTCAGGCTGTCCATAAGTCCCTTTCGCGGATTGCTGATGCGCTGCGTCATCATTCTTGATTGGTTATTCACGGTTCGGGAATTTATAGAGGGGGAACAGGATATATTAAAGGAATTCCAATGCGCCCTGCACATGTTTTTCTGGCCGTGCTGGTTGCGGCGCTCTGGGGGTTCAATTTTGTGGTGATCAAGATCGGGATCGCCCATTTCCCGCCGCTGCTGTTTTCGGCGCTAAGGTTTGCCTTTGCGGCGGTGCCGCTGGTGTTCTTTATCCCGAAGCCGAATGTGGAATGGCGGATCATTCTGGGGATCGGAATGGTGTTGGGGGTGTTCAAGTTTTCGCTGCTGTTTGTCGGCATGGATCTGGGGCTTTCGGCGGGGCTGGCCTCGCTTGTGTTGCAATCACAGGCATTTTTCACAGCGATACTGGTGGCGCTGGTGTTTGGCGAAATGCCGCGCCGGATGCAGGTGCTGGGGATCGCGGTGGCGTTTGCCGGTATCGGGTTGATCGCGACCACGGTGGACAACAGCGTAACACCTGTCGGTCTGGCGATGGTGGTTGCGGCCGGGTTCATGTGGGCGGTGTCAAACCTGTTGATGAAAAAGGCGGGGCAGGTGGATATGCTGGGGCTGATGGTCTGGGTCAGTCTGGTGGCGCCGATCCCGCTGTTTTTGCTGTCCATGCTGTTCGAGGGACCTGCCGCAGGGCAGGCGGCATTGGCCAACCTGAGCCTGCAAGGGATCGGGTCAATTCTATATGTCGCGTTTATATCAACGATATTCGGCTTTGCGGTTTGGGGGAAACTGATCCGGATATATGGCGCCGGAACGGTGGCGCCGTTTTCGCTGTTGGTGCCGATTTTCGGGATGGGGTCATCGGCGCTGGTTCTGGGCGAAGAATTCGGCATGATCCGTCTGGCTGCCGCCGTGCTGGTGATCGTCGGTCTGGTTCTGACGGTTGCAATGAAACCGGCTGCGTCGCGTTGACAAACGGGGCTTGCCCGCGCGGCGGCCTTTTATAACCCCAGCGCGTCTTTGACGATGCCGTCCAGCAGGGCTTCGACCTCTTTCATCACGCCCTCGGGCATGGATTTGAATCCGACAATCACCTGATCCGACCCACCTTTTTGCATGACAAAAATGCGGTAAGGGCAGTGGGCAATATTCATGATGTCCGCCTCCATCACCTTGCGCGACACGGTGGCCGAGCAGAAGCTGAAAATGTCGGCATTTTCAAACAGCACCACATCCGAGCCGGTCACAGGGCGGGTGCGTTCCAGCATGTCGCCCGTGTGGCTGGTCAGATCGATTACCAGACCCGCGTCAAGGATGGCGTTCTCGACCGAAAACACAGTATCGTCGAAATCGTCGGGGGATTTGTAGGTGATTGCCTCGTCTGACCAAGTGGGCGTGGCGATAACGGTGGCCAATAGGGTCGCAATCAGATGGCGTAGCATGGGTATCCTTCCTGTTCTTTTTATACCCCGCGAAAAGGTGACTTGCTTGTGTCGGGGGCTGTGCGCATTTTGGAAGGGACTTTAGCCGCAGCGGCGCAGATGTCAAAAGTATATATAAGGATATGAATATGAATTTTGTGGGTTGGGCCGGATACGCGATGCAGTCTTTGGCATTGCTGTTTGTTTTTATTGTCGGTCTGCTGGTGTTGCTGGCGCTGGTGTTGTTTGTGATCGATCGCATGCAAAAGGGCGATGCGGTGCGGCGGAACTATCCGGTGATCGGGCGGTTTCGCGGTTTGTTCAGCCAACTTGGCGAATTCTTCCGCCAGTATTTCTTTGCGATGGATCGTGAGGAGATGCCGTTTAACCGTGCACAGCGGGAATGGGTTGGCGGGGCGGCGGACGGGCATGGCAATACGGTGGCCTTTGGTTCGACCCGCAATCTGTCGGTGGTAGGGACGCCAATTTTTGTGAACGCTGCCTTTCCGCCACTCGAGGAACAATTTGCCAAAACGGACGCAATGCAGATCGGCCCGACCGCGCGTGTTCCTTATATAGCCAAGTCGATCGTCAATATTTCGGGGATGAGCTTTGGCGCGTTATCCGCGCCTGCGGTCGAGTCCCTTAGCAAAGGCGCCGCCAAGGCGGGCGTCTGGATGAATACCGGCGAGGGCGGGATGTCGCCTTATCATTTGGCAGGTGGCTGTGATGTGGTGTTTCAGATCGGCACGGCACGATACGGGGTGCGCGATCTGGAAGGCAACCTGTGTGACGACAAGCTGCGCGATGTAGCGGCACATGATCAGGTGAAGATGTTCGAGATCAAACTGGCGCAGGGGGCCAAGCCCGGTAAGGGGGGGATATTGCCCGCCGAAAAAGTGACCGAGGAAATTGCCACTATTCGCGGGATCGAAGCAGGACAGGCAAGCCTGTCGCCGAACCGGCATGACGGGGTGGATGACTTTGGCGATCTGCTGGATATGGTTGCACACGTGCGCGAGGTGACAGGCAAGCCGGTAGGTTTCAAAACCGTTGTTGGATCACTCGGCCCGTTTCGGGAGTTGTTCGCCCTGATCAAGGAGCGCGAAAAGGATGCGCCGGATTTCATCACCATTGATGGCGGCGAGGGCGGAACGGGGGCCGCACCCATGCCCCTGATTGATCTGGTCGGCATGCCGATCCGCGAAGCATTGCCGCTGGTGGTGAACCTGCGCGATGAATACGGGCTGAAGGATCGCGTCCGCATTGTGGCCAGCGGCAAGCTGGTCAATCCCGGTGATGTGGCATGGGCACTGTGTGCGGGGGCGGATTTTATCACCTCGGCGCGGGGGTTCATGTTCAGTCTGGGCTGCATTCAGGCGCTGAAATGTAACCGCAATACTTGTCCCACCGGCATCACCACCCATGATCCCAGCCTGCAAAAGGGGCTGGTGATCGAGGACAAATATATAAAGGTCGCGCAATACGCCAAATGCCTGACCAAAGAGGTGGAAACCATCGCCCATTCGGTCGGTGTGCCGGAACCGCGCCAGATGCGACGCAAACATGTGCGCATTGTGCAAGCGGATGGCACCAGCAAACCGATGGACGAAATTTTCCCACGTTACAAAAACCAAACAGTTTCGTGAGCCAAGTTGTTTTGGCTTTGGCGCTGGGACATCATAGATGATGCTGTAGGAAACCAAGGATAAAGGCTGGAAATGGTATATCGCTTTAAAACAGATCTGAGATGGTCCGACGTCACCTCGCATGAAACCTTTGTGAACCGGCGCCAGTTGATTGCCGGGGCGGGGGCTGCTGCGTTCGGGTCGATCGCCGGACCGGCACTGGCGAAAATAGATGCCGCCAAAAGCCGGTATTCCACGGACATGGAACCGAACAGTTTCGAGGATATTACCACCTACAACAATTTTTACGAATTTGGCACGGGCAAGTCCGATCCCTCGGACTATGCCGATGCGCTGACGGTGGACCCTTGGGCGATCAAGATTGACGGTCTTGTGGACAAGCCGGGAAGATATGATCTGGCGGCCATTCTGAAAGGTGCCAATCTGGAAGAACGGATTTACCGGCACCGCTGTGTGGAAACATGGGCGATGGTGATCCCGTGGATCGGATTTGAACTCGGCTCGTTGCTGGAGCGGGCCGGCGTTCAGTCCGGCGCAAAATTCGTGGCGTTTGAAACACTGGAGCGTCCCAGTGAAATGCACGCCCAAAAACGGAGTCTTCTGGACTGGCCCTATCGCGAGGGTTTGCGGCTGGACGAGGCAATGCACCCTTTGGCCATTCTGGCAACGGGTCTGTATGGGGAAGAGTTGCCCAAACAGAACGGCGCGCCGATCCGTTTGGTGGTGCCGTGGAAATATGGTTATAAATCCATCAAGTCGATCGTGCGGATTACCTTGATGGATAAACAGCCCAAAACCACCTGGAATGAAATTGGACCGGATGAATACGGGTTTTATAGCAATGTGAACCCCGAAGTCAGCCACCCCCGCTGGTCACAGGCAACCGAACGCAAGGTCGGCGGCGGCCTGTTTGCCCGCCGCAAGCCGACACTGAAATTCAACGGCTACGGGGAAGAAGTCTCCAGCCTTTATGCCGGCATGGATTTGGCGAAGAACCATTAGAATGACAATTACACAACGTATAAATACTGCATTGAAACGGGTTCCGGCGTGGCCCCTGTATATTGTAGCCCCGCTGCCGGTGATCTGGCTTTACTATATGGGGCTGACGAACCAGTTGGGCGTAGACCCTGTTAAAGTGATCGAACACCAGTTGGGGCAGATAAGCCTGCAATTGATTGTGGCTGGATTGCTGATCACCCCGTTGCGCCGGTTTGCGGGGCTGAACCTGATTAAATTTCGCCGGGCGATCGGGTTGTCGGCATTCTTCTATGTGACGGCACATTTGCTGACATGGCTGGTGGTCGATACACAGCTGGACTGGGCCTATATCTGGATGGATATCGTCAAACGACCCTATATCACTATCGGCATGACGGGTTTTCTACTGATGCTGCCTTTGGCGGTGACATCGAACAACGCCTCTATCCGGCGGATGGGGGCGGCGGCGTGGAACAAGCTGCACAAGTTGACCTA
>CAZIDQ010000205.1:0-4587 GCA_964538015.1 uncultured Marinosulfonomonas sp. | reverse complement strand
GTGCGCGCACCCAGATGGGCAGCACCGGCGATGGTATTGGCGGCCGAGCCGCCGGAAATTTCGGTTGCGGGGCCGATCTTGCCATACAGCTCAACCGCGCGGTCCATATCGATCAACTGCATGATCCCTTTTTCAATGCCGTTGTCGGACAGAAAACTGTCCTCGGCATGGGCAAGTACATCCACCATCGCGTTACCGATGCCGACAATCTGGTATTTCTTGGTCATAGGGTCTTTTCCTCAAAGGGGCAGAGATCACGAATTATACAATTGGCGCAGACAGGTTTGCGCGCCTTGCACACATAACGGCCATGCAGGATCAGCCAGTGGTGCGCGTGTTGCTGATACTCGGCGGGGATGTTGTCTTCAATAGCGCGTTCCACCGCATCCACATCTTTTCCGGGCGCAATGCCGGTGCGGTTGCCAACGCGGAAAATATGGGTGTCCACGGCCTGCGTTGGCTGGTGAAACCACATGTTCAAAACCACATTGGCGGTTTTGCGGCCAACACCCGGCAGGCTGATCAACGCGGCGCGGGAACTGGGGATTTCGCCATCAAATTCATCGACCAAAAGCTGGCTCATCTTGATGACGTTCTTGGCCTTTTGCCGAAACAGCCCGATGGTTTTGATATGTTCGGTTAACCCGTCCAGCCCCAGCGCCAGCATCTTCTCTGGCGTATCCGCGATCTTGAACAAATCGCGCGTGGCTTTGTTCACGCCCGCATCCGTTGCCTGCGCCGAAAGGGCCACCGCAACGGTCAGGGTATAGGCGTTGGTGTGGTGCAATTCGCCCTTGGGTTCCGGCTCCAGTTCATGGAACCGGCGGAACACTTCTTTGATGGTCTGGTATTTCATCTGTTTGGCCATGCCGATGGTATGCCCTCTGTTTGGAAGATGCGCAAGAAACGGATCGACCCGGGCTGCGCAATGCGCCATCTTTGCATCATGGAAAACGATTACCACTTCGGCGTGATCAAGCGCGCCATTGAAACCATTGATGCCGCTGGCGGGCGCACCCTGTCGCTGGAACAGTTGGCGGGCGAATTGCAAATGAGCCCCGCCCATTTCCAGCGCGTCTTTTCCCGCTGGGTTGGCACATCCCCCAAACGCCTGCAGCAATATCTGACACTGGGCTATGCCAAAACCCTGCTGCACGACCATTTCACAACGCTAGACGCCGCCGATACCGTCGGCCTGTCCGGCAGCAGCCGCCTGCACGATCTGTTCCTGCGCTGGGAGGCGATGAGCCCCGGCGAATTCGCCCGCAAAGGTGACGGGCTGACCATCCGCTATGGCTGGTTCGACAGCCCCTTTGGCGAAGCACTGGTGATGGGCACCGACAAGGGGCTGTGCGGACTGGCCTTTGTCGCCGAAACAGGGCGCGATGCGGCGATGACAGATATGCAATCGCGCTGGCCCAAGGCCACGTTCATTCAGGATGCCGCACCGCTGGCCGTTTGGGTCAACGCCGCCTTCGGGCAATCGGGGCAGGCCGACCTGCACCTGATCGGCGCCCCCTTCCAGATCAAGGTATGGGAGGCTTTGCTGACCATCCCGTCCGGCCACGTCACCACCTATTCTGAAATTGCCAGTTGCGTTGGCGCCCCAAGGGCCGCGCGGGCGGTCGGAACAGCGGTGGGTCGCAACCCCGTCAGTTGGCTGATCCCCTGCCACCGTGCCTTGCGCAAATCCGGTGGGTTGGGCGGGTATCACTGGGGGCTACCAGTGAAACGCGCCATGCTGGCGTGGGAGGGAATACAGTCAGAATCGGCCTGATTATTCCATTTTGGCGGTTTCCGGCCTAGTTTTTTGGTTGATATTCGATAACAACGCCCAATATTGTATGTATGACCCGTCACAGAACGGCAATATTGAGTGAGGCAGAAACTATGAAAATCAAAACACCTATTATGCTACTGGTCGCGGGCAGCTTTGCCCTGTCCGGTTGTCTGGATCCCGGTCCGGAACCCAAGAACGGCAACACCCGTACCCAGAACGGCGCCCTGATCGGCGCGGGCCTTGGGGCCCTGCTGGGGGCCACCCGTGAAAGCGGCAACGACCGTGTTAAAAATGCGGTTGTTGGCGCAGCAATCGGGGCCGGCGTTGGTGCAATCATCGGCAACCAGCTGGACAAACAGGCCGCCGAACTGCGCGGCAGCATGAGCGACGATGTCAAAATCGTAAACACTGGCGACCGGTTGGTTGTGACCATGCCACAGGATATCCTGTTTGACGTGGACAGCACCTATGTGCGTCCCGATCTGCGCAGCGACCTTGGCAAACTGGCCGCAAACCTGCGGAAATATCCGAACACCACGGTGGATGTCATCGGCCATACCGATAACACCGGCGCCGCCAGCTATAACCAGAACCTGTCGTCCCGTCGCGCCAGCGCCGTTGCATCGGTGCTGATGAATTCGGGCGTTACGCCATCGCGGGTCCGTTCCTATGGCCGGGGCGAGGACGAGCCAATCGCCTCGAACCTGACCGTCGAAGGGCGTCGCCAGAACCGTCGTGTTGAAATCGTGATCCGTCCGGTTCAGTAACGGCCGACAGGTTGCGAAAAGATCAAGGCCGGACAGTGGCGTCCGGCCTTTTTTGTTGTCCTCGCCAATCAGCAGCCATATGTTTTAACCAGTCTTCAAAGGATGCCGTATGCCGTTTCAACCTGTCCAATCCGAAAAGCTGTCGCAATCCGTGGTGCGCCAGATCGAACAACTAATCCTGCGCGGAATTCTGCGCCCCGGCGAACGCTTGCCTTCAGAACGCGAGCTAAGCGACAAGATGGGTGTTTCGCGCCCTTCCTTACGCGAAGCCGTGGCCGAGTTGCAAACCCGCGGCCTGCTGGAAAGCCGTGCGGGCGCGGGTATTTTCGTATCGGACGCCTTGGGCAGCATCTTCCCCCCGGCGCTCGCGCAACTGTTCGCTACCCATGACGAAGCAGTGTTCGACTACCTCGATTTTCGCCGCGATATGGAGGGGCTTGCAGGCGAGCGCGCAGCACGCCTTGGGTCGGACACCGATTTGCAGGTGATCAATCAGATTTTCCTGAAAATGGAAGCCGCCCACCCCAAACGCAATCCCGCCGAGGAGGCCGCACTTGACGCCGAATTCCATTTGGCGATTGTCGAGGCAAGTCACAACGTGATCATGCTGCATATGATGCGATCGATGTTCGATCTGCTGCGCGAAGGGGTGTTTTATAACCGCAAGGTGATGTTCAAACAGCGTACCACCCGCAGCGCCCTGCTGGACCAGCACCGCGCGATCAACACCGCTCTGCTGGCCCGCGATCCGGCAGGCGCCCGTGCCGCCATCGAGGCGCATCTGGATTACGTTGGCGCTGCCCTTAGCGATCAGCAAAAGACCGACCATAACGAGGCCGTCGCGCGCCTGCGTCTGCAACAGGAACAGACGCGCGGGTAGGATGCCTGCGGCGCAGGTATTTGGAAAAAGAAGAAGGGGGAGGGTTATCCCCTTGCTTCGCGGCCCAGCAAATAAAGCGACGCGCCGACAATCAGGAAGGTACCGATCCACATTGCACCAGCAGGCAGGAAGCCGAATACAACCCAGCCCAGCAGCACATTGAATGGCAGTTTCACATGGTCAAACGGTTGCAGATAGGCGGCATCGGCCACGCTATAGGCTTTGACCAGAACATAGTTGGCCGCCGCCGTCAGCACGCCCGTTGCCACGATCAGCCACATGGAATCCGGGGTGGTAAGGGCAAAGCCGCTTTTAACCGCCAGCACTGCATTGATCGGGGTCAGCAGGATCAGCAAATACAGGGTCAGCGAATCCGGTGTTTCGGTGCGGGTCAGAACCTTGGTGACAAGCGATGACATTGCCCACAGGAACGACGCGCCCACGGGCAGCAATGCGGCCCAGCTAAAGGCATCCGCCCACGGCGACAGGATGATCATGCCGCCGATGAACCCGACAAACACGGCCGCCCAACGCTCACCCCCGACGCTTTCGCCCAGCATCAGCCGCGCGCCGATGGTGACAAAGAACGGCGAGGTCATGATCAGCGCAATCGCCTGCCAGATCGGCACATATGCCAGCCCCGAAACCCACATTTGCACACCGGCAGCGGCCAGCGCCACGCGGAAAATATGCATCGGCCAGCGTTTGGAAAATACGCCGCCGCGCAGGCGCATCACCACCCACGGCAAGCTAAACAGCAGAGCAATGGCATATTGCCAGAACGCAACCGTGGTCGGCGCTTGTCCCTGCTGCATGGTCAGCATTTGCACCAGTGTATTATCGATAGCGAATAACAGGCCCGCCGCCATCATCCAGGCGGCCCCCGTAAAGGCCGTGCTGCGGCCTGTGGTCAGTGTATGAGTCATGGCGTCGTCCCTTTTCCTTTGCGCACAAGACCCAAGGCAAAACAGGACATTTCGGGTGCACACATCGGCACAGCCCAAATCCCGCTCTCTTCCATCCGGACTTTAACCGTCGGCTCCGGAGTCTCACCGGATCTGCTTGACCCCTCCTACAGGAGGGCGCTCGCGGGCTTTCACATCAGTGATTTACCGCCGGTGGGGAATTTCACCCCGCCCTGAGAACATACCACCCGATGA
>CAZIDQ010000204.1:0-4636 GCA_964538015.1 uncultured Marinosulfonomonas sp. | reverse complement strand
TGTGTCTGGTTGGACCGCCCGGCGTGGGTAAAACCAGCCTTGGCAAATCCGTGGCCCGTGCCACGGGGCGCGAATTTATTCGCATCTCATTGGGCGGCGTGCGGGACGAATCCGAAATTCGTGGTCATCGCCGCACCTATATCGGCTCGATGCCCGGCAAGATCATTCAGGCGCTGAAAAAGGCGAAAACCACCAACCCGCTGATTCTGCTCGATGAAATCGATAAGATGGGGCAGGATTTTCGTGGTGATCCGGCGTCTGCGATGCTCGAGGTTCTGGACCCCGAACAAAACAGCACATTCGTCGATCACTATCTCGAGGTCGAATATGACCTGTCGGATGTGATGTTCCTGACCACGGCGAACAGCTATAACATGCCAAGCCCGCTGCTGGACCGGATGGAGATTATCCCGCTGTCGGGTTACACCGAGGATGAAAAGCGCGAGATTGCCAAGCGGCATCTGATCGAAAAGCAGATCAAGGGCCACGGGTTGAAGAAGGGCGAATTCAAGCTGACCGATGCGGCCCTGCAGGAAATCATCCGCACCTACACCCGCGAGGCTGGCGTGCGCAACCTTGAGCGCGAGATCGCCAAACTGGCGCGTAAAGCCGTGACCAAGATCGTGCGCGGGGACGAGGAAAAGGTGGTGATCACGCCTGACAACCTCGAGGCTTATCTGGGCGTCAAACGGTTCCGCTATGGTCTGGCCGAAGAAAAGGACCACGTTGGCGTGGTCACCGGTCTGGCGTGGACATCGGTGGGGGGCGAGTTGCTGTCAATCGAGGCGCTGAAACTGCCCGGCAAGGGGCGGATGAAAACCACCGGCAAGCTGGGTGATGTGATGAAAGAAAGCATCGATGCAGCGTCGTCGTTCGTGCGTTCAATCAGCCCGCAAATCGGGGTTAAACCGACGATGTTCGAAAAGATCGACATCCACGTCCACGTTCCCGAAGGCGCGACCCCAAAGGACGGCCCAAGCGCCGGTGTGGGGATGGTGACATCCATCGTGTCGGTTCTGACGGGGATTGCAGTGAAGAAAGACATCGCAATGACCGGCGAGGTCACGTTGCGCGGCAATGTGCTGCCGATTGGCGGCTTGAAAGAAAAACTGCTGGCGGCGCTGCGGGGCGGTATCAAAACCGTTCTGATCCCGAAAGAAAACGAAAAGGATCTGGTCGAGATACCGGATAATGTGAAAGAGGGGTTGACGATTATCCCTGTAGAACATGTGTCCGAGGTTTTGCAGCACGCGCTGGTCAAACAGCCCGAAGCGATAGAATGGGACGAAGCCGCCGAAGAAGCCGCCGCCGCCAAGGCCGCATTAGCGGCCAAGGCCGGAGATGCGGGAGCGACTGCGCATTAAGTTGATAACGGGGGGCCTTGATGGCCCCCCAATTCATTTTCAAGCCCATAATTTAATTGTGAAAGAGAGCGTGAACACCATGACAACCACAGGCAAAGAAACACCGGCCCGCAAGGCAACACCAAGTAAAAGAGCCCCTGCCAAACCGGCGGTTAAGGCGGATGCCGTTGCCAAACCTGCCGAGGTTCCGGTTCTTCGCAAAAAAGAGCTGATTGAACGGGTTGTGGCGCGCTCCGGTATCAAAAAGAAAGACGCAAAACCCGTGATCGAGGCCATGCTGGCGGTACTGGGCGAAGCGCTGGCAAGCGGTGAGGATTTGAACCTGCAGCCATTGGGAAAAGTGATGGTGAAACGCGTCAAAGAACACACCAACGCCAAAGTGATGGTCACACGTATTCGTCAGCGCAATGCGGTGGGTGACGCAAAAGTGGTGAAAATCCCGACCTGATTTCGGGCCAACCCTTGCCAAAATACGAAAAAAACAGCGCACCCTGAAAAGAGTGCGTTTTTTTCTGTGAAAGGGGCTTGCATACCCTGTGCAACTCGCGTTAAACGCCCCCACAAGGGTGATTAGCTCAGTTGGTAGAGCGCTTCGTTTACACCGAAGATGTCGGGAGTTCGAGCCTCTCATCACCCACCATTTCCCCTGACCAATTGTGAGCGCGTTATGGCCGGTAAATATCCCGAAATATTTGTGCTGCGTCACGGGGAAACCGAATGGAACCTTGCGGGGCGACATCAGGGCCGTATGGATTCTCCACTGACCGATCTGGGCCAGATGCAGGCCGCTACACAAGGCGAGATCCTGCGAGCGCAGAATGTAGTCGAGCGCGGGTTTCAGGTGGTTAGCAGCCCGCAGGGGCGGGCGCAGCAAACCGCCGATATTGCGTGCGGGGTGCTTGGGTGCGGGCACACACCGGATGCACGCCTGTGCGAAATCGCCTTTGGCGAATGGGAATCGCTGACCTATGATGAAATTGCAAAAGGTTGGCCTGAACACACCAAAACTGCCGATACAGATATTTTTGACTGGCACTTTAATGCCCCGGGCGGCGAAGCCTATGAGGTTGTGCGGGCGCGGGCCGAGGCGTTTTTGGATGGCCTGACCGGTCCAAGTGTTGTTGTCACCCACGGGATCACGTCGCGGGTCATGCGCGGGGTCTGGATGGGGCACGGCTGGAACGCGACAGCGGGATTGCCGGGCGGGCAGGGGTGTGTTTACCACCTGCGGGACGGCGAACATTCGCGGTTGGGCGCCTGATTTTTCTGTGGGTGCTAACTATTTTCAAAAAACCGGACGGAACCGCTTGACGCCTCCGGCTACTCGCCCTAGAACGCCCAAACAAGTCGCCGGTTGGTGACATTGTAAAGTGCGCGGTTGTAGCTCAGTTGGTTAGAGTACCGGCCTGTCACGCCGGGGGTCGCGGGTTCGAGTCCCGTCAACCGCGCCACTTTTCCCCCAGCGGTAAAGAAAGTGTTGATATGTCAATTCTTGACAATATTCCGATGCCGACCGTGATTATCTTCGCATTGCTTGTGGGGCTTGCGCCATTTGTACCCGAGCCACATGTGCTGGAAAAGCTGCGGATGCTGATGGCGGGTGAACTGGCCAAACCGATAGATATATTTGATCTACTGATGCACGGCGCACCGTGGGTGCTGCTGTTGGCCAAACTGGCGCGGATGGGCGCGCGGATAGGGAAGGACTAAGCCGATGTGGGAAATGCTGGAACAACTGCCGCTGTCTTATGCGGTGATCGCTGCGGCCACTTTGGGGCTGGCCCCGTTCGTGCCCGAGCCGCACATCTGGGAAAAGATCAAGATGCTGAAAGCGGGCACATTAAAGCGCCCGCTGGACTGGTTCGATCTGCTGTTGCACACGGCCCCGTTTGTGGTGCTTGCGGCCAAGCTGGGGCAGATGGCGCTGGCGTGAGGGCGTTAAGCTGTCTGTGAACTCTATTTCCTCCCCCCTTTAACAATTTGACGGCAGTTTTGAAGATAGATACGGTGTTATCGTATAGGTTGATCTATCTAGGTGGGCAGCGTGAAACACAGCGAAGTTATACAAACCATTACTGATGAGATCCAAGACGTGCCGGAAATTCGCGCGCTATTCCTTAGCGGAAGCTACGGGAATGGTATGGCCGACGAATATAGCGACATTGATTTTGTTTTAGTTGCCAAAGACGGCGCATCTGACGCGGTTGCGGAAATTTGGCGCAGGGCTGTTGGGAAAACCGGCGAAATTATCCTTTGGTGGGACCGGATAAACGTTCCGGTCTTGATTAATGCCATCACAGAAGACTGGACACGCACAGATGTCATTATGCTGAGAGCGGATCAGACGGGATCACTGACGCAAAGCGCCTTGAAACCTCTTATCGATCATGATGATATTTTTCCCTGCTTGGCCAAAACGGCAGAGAACCTTGGGCCAAACTTAAAGAAATTCAGATATCAGGTTGAAGAATTTATCAGGATACTTGGTCTTTTGGACCTCGCTGCGGGGCGCGAAGAATATATCAATGGCGTGCTGGGCGTTTTTCATCTTCGCAATCTGCTGGTCGACTTGTTGATAGAAGAGACCGGCGCCCCCAATCGTGGCGGTATTTTGCATCTTAATCGATTAATAACGGATGAGCAAAAAGACCTTCTGACGTCGTTACCTCCAGCAAATCCCAATCGCAATTCGATGATTTCGGCTCACCTTGCGTATGCCAAAGCATACCTGCCGCGTGCGAGAGTAAGGGCATTGCGCTTGGGTATGAAGTGGCCCGAGCGCTTTGAGGCCGCAACTTGGGCGAAGCTAAGTAAAACTCTGTCGGTACAGCGACCATACGATTAGGGCTGACCTTTTCATCAATCCCGGCAATACACACTTGGCATTTCCGACGTTACCGGCCGAGCGCCTTATTGCTCACGGTCTTCCTGCGCCATTTCCGTACATGCCGGTGTTTGCCGAGAACTATTAAAAGGTTTGCCCTATTCCGCCAGTGCCGCCAAAATCCGCGCCCAGCTACGCGTGCCCTTATGGAAACTCTCCATGTCGTATTTTTCGTTCGGGGAATGGATCGCGTCGTCATCCTTGCCAAAGCCGATCAACATGGCGTCCATGCCCAGCACCTCTTTGAAGTGCCCTGCAATCGGGATCGAGCCACCACAGCCCACATAGGCGGCGGGGCGGGGCCATTCATCGGACAGGGCCTGACGGGATTTCTCGAACGCCGGATTGGCTGTGGACATCTGCGAGGCGGGTGCGCCGCGGCTGGGGG
>CAZIDQ010000203.1:1541-4640 GCA_964538015.1 uncultured Marinosulfonomonas sp. | reverse complement strand
AATGGGTGCGCAGCATGGTCGAAGGGTCACGCCCGATGGATATGGGGCGGGCGCGACGGGTGGCGCTGGTGGGGGAAACCATCGAGCAGACCCGCGAGGTGATGGTGTTTGGCGAGAGCGGCATTCTGGCCTGCTCGCCGCCGGATCGACGCCCCGAATGGCAGGCGACCCGCAAGCGGCTTGTTTGGCCGAACGGGGCGGTGGCGCAGGTGTTTTCGGCGCATGATCCCGAGAGTTTGCGCGGGCCGCAGTTTGACGCGGCCTGGGTGGACGAGTTGGCGAAATGGAAGAAGGCCGAGGAGGCCTGGGACATGCTGCAATTCGGATTGCGGCTGGGGGATTGTCCGCGCCAATGCGTCACCACCACGCCCAAGAATGTGCCGGTGCTAAAAGCGATACTGGGGAATTCCACCACAGTTGTCACCCGCGCGCCGACCGAGGCGAACCGCGCCTATCTGGCGGCGTCATTTTTGGAAGAAGTGCGGGCGCGTTATGCCGGCACGCGGCTGGGGCGCCAAGAACTGGACGGGGTGTTGTTGGAGGATGCCGAAGGGGCGTTGTGGACCTCGTCGATGCTGGAGGATTTGCGGCTGGAGGAGGCCGGTGATCTGGACCGGATCGTGGTGGCGGTGGACCCGCCGGTGACGGGGCACAAGGGATCGGATGAATGCGGCATCGTGGTTGTCGGGGCGAATTGTCAGGGCAATCCGGCCGATTGGAGAGCCGTGGTGTTGAAGGATGCAACCGTGTCCGCCGCCACCCCTGCGGCATGGGCGCGGGTGGCGATTGCGATGGTTGAAGAATATGGCGCGGACCGGTTGGTGGCCGAGGTCAATCAGGGCGGGGACATGGTGGAAAGCGTGATCCGGCAGATTGACCCGCTGGTGCCGTATCGGTCGGTGCGGGCTGCCAAAGGCAAGATCGCGCGGGCCGAGCCTGTGGCTGCCCTGTACGAACAGGGCCGTGTGCGGCATCTGCGCGGGCTTGGCGGGCTGGAGGACCAGATGTGCCGCATGACAACGCGCGGCTATGAGGGCAAGGGCAGCCCGGATCGGGTGGATGCCCTGGTCTGGGCCTTGCACGAGTTGATGATTGAACCGGCTGCGAAATGGCGGCGGCCAAGGGTTCGCGGATTGTAGTTTCTTTTTCGCATAAATATCCGCGCCGCAGGCAAGAAGCTTTTATGCCTCCGGCGGGGATATTTTCACGAAAAAGAAGCGGGAACAAACAAGAGAAACTGGCGAAGAGACGAGGAGCTTCTTCTATGGCGTTTAATTTCTTTCGACGGGGTGCGCAGGTGCCCGAGCAGAAGGCCTCGGCGACGGGGCCGGTGATTGCTTATCACGGGGCCGGACGGGTGGCGTGGTCTCCGCGTGATGTGGGGTCGCTGACGCGGACTGATTTTCTGGGGAATCCTGTGGGATTTCGCTGTGTGAAACTGGTGGCCGAGGCGGCGGCGGCGTTGCCTTTGGTGTTGCAGGATCGCGAGCGGCGCTATGAGGAGCATCCGTTGCTGTCATTGATCCGGCACCCGAACGGGGCGCAGGGGCGGGCGGAATTGTTCGAGGCGCTGTATGGGCAGTTGTTGCTGACCGGCAATGGCTACCTTGAGGCGGTGCCGGACGAGGCGGGCGCGCCGGTGGAGCTGCATGTGTTGCGCAGCGACCGGATGAGCGTGGTGCCCGGTTCCGATGGCTGGCCGGTGGCGTATGAATATGCGGTGGGCGGGCGCAAGCACCGGTTTGATATGACCGGTGACGTGCTGCCGATTTGCCATATCCGCACCTTTTCGCCGCAGGATGACCATTACGGGTTTTCACCGATGCAGGCGGCGGCCAGTGCGGTGGATGTGCATAATGCGGCGTCGCGCTGGAGCAAGGGATTGCTGGACAATGCGGCGCGGCCTTCGGGGGCGATTATCTATCGCGGATCGGACGGGCAGGCGAGCCTGACGGCGGATCAGTATGACCGTCTGGTCGATGAAATGGCCAGCCAGCATCAGGGTGCTGCGAATGCGGGGCGTCCGATGTTGCTGGAGGGCGGGTTGGACTGGAAGCCGATGGGGTTTTCCCCATCCGACATGGAGTTCCAGAAGACCAAGGAAGCGGCGGCGCGGGAGATTGCGATTGCTTTTGGTGTGCCGCCGATGTTGCTGGGGATCCCCGGGGATGCGGCCTATGCCAATTATCAAGAGGCCAACCGCGCGTTTTACCGGTTGACTGTGTTGCCGCTGGCGACCCGTGTGGCGGCTTCGGTTTCGGAGTGGCTGACGCGGTTTAGTGGCGAGGATGTGGAGTTGCGCCCTGATATGGATCAGGTGCCGGCGTTGTCGGTTGAACGGGACAATCAATGGCGGCGGGTGAGTGGGGCCGCCTTCCTGACGGATGCCGAGAAGCGCAGCCTGCTGGGGTTGCCCAAACTGGCGGAGGATGAATGAACGAGGAACGAGCGCAGGCCGGTGGATCGCGGTTTTTGTATGACAGTTTTGATGCCGCCACCGCGCGGATCGAGGCCAACGAGCGGGTCAGCAAGTTGCAATTCGAAGCACTTGCGGATCGGCTGGTGCGGATCGAGGCGATGATCGAGCGGCTGGAACGGCGGCTGTGGCTGGCGGTTTACGGCGTGGTTGGCGTGGTGCTGGCGCAGGGAATTGTTTCGCTGCTGGATGCGGCGCCAAAGTAAGGAAAACAACATGACATCAATGGATTACGAGGCCGGGTTAGAGCGCAAGTTCTGCCGGATGGATAGTGGTGTGACTGTCACGGATGGCACCTGTATCGAGGGCTATGCCAGCTATTTTGGCAAATGCGATCAGGGCGGTGATGTGGTCGAGGCCGGTGCCTATGCCGCGTCTTTGGCCGATCTGGCCAGCAAGGGGCGCAGGGTCAAGATGCTGTGGCAGCATGATCCGACCCAGCCGATCGGTATTTGGGACGAGGTGCGCGAGGATGGCAAGGGGCTGTACGTCAAGGGCCGTCTGCTGCTGGACGTGGCCAGGGGGCGCGAGGCGGCGGCGTTGATCGAGGCCGGCGCGATTGACGGTTTGTCGATCGGATACCGCACCAAGAAAGCACACAAGAATGGCAAGGGCCAGCGGCT
>CAZIDQ010000203.1:0-1441 GCA_964538015.1 uncultured Marinosulfonomonas sp. | reverse complement strand
TGTCGATCGGATACCGCACCAAGAAAGCACACAAGAATGGCAAGGGCCAGCGGCTCTTGGCTGAACTGGAATTGTGGGAGGTGTCACTGGTGACGTTCCCCATGCTTCCGGAAGCGCGGGTGGGGGCGAAGGGGGAAACCCCCGAGGCTGCCATGTTGCGTGATCTGGCAGGGGTCATCAATGACGCCCGCCACATGCTGGCCCGCGACTGAGCCAGCGATCTAACCTCAACTTTTCACAGGAAAACAAAATGAGCAAAACCGACCGCAAGGCTCGGGACGTTGGTGTTGTGCCAACGGACCTGTCTCCGGCTGCCGAGGTGAAGACCGCGATGGCCGGTTTCGTGAATGATCTGAATGATTTTCAGGACAAACTTAATTCCAAACTGCAACAACAAGAAGAGCGACTGACCATGCTGGACCGCAAGACAACAACCTATCAACGCCCCGCGCTTTCCGTGGCGGCCCAAATCGATGCCCCGCACCAAAAGGCGTTCAATGCCTATCTGCGTTCGGGTGATGATGACGCGCTGCGCGGCATTGTTCTGGAAGGCAAGGCCATGTCCACGGCTGTGTCTGCCGATGGTGGCTATCTGGTGGATCCGCAAACAGCGGAAACCATCAAGAGCGTGCTGAATTCCACCGCATCGCTGCGCTCGATTGCATCTGTGGTGAATGTCGAGGCGACATCGTTTGATGTGCTGATCGACCATACCGATGTGGGCGCTGGCTGGGCGACCGAGGCCGGTCCGGCGTCGGAAACAGGCACGCCTTCGATTGATCGCATCACCATTCCGCTGCATGAATTGTCGGCCCTGCCCAAGGCAAGCCAGCGTCTGCTGGATGACAGCGCGTTTGACATCGAGGGTTGGCTGGCTGGCCGTATTGCCGACAAGTTTTCCCGCGCCGAGGCGGCTGCTTTTGTCAGCGGTGACGGTGTGGACAAGCCCACAGGTTTCCTGACCCATACGGCGGTGGATGATGCGACATGGACCTGGGGCAATCTGGGTTATATCGCCACCGGTGTTGACGGTGATTTCAACGGCACCAACCCTGTGGATGCGATCATTGATCTGGTTTACGCGCTGGGGGCCGAATACCGCGCCGGTGCGACATTCGTGATGAATTCGAAAACCGCCGGTGCCGTGCGCAAGATGAAGGATGCCGATGGCCGCTTTATGTGGTCCGATGGTCTGGCCGCGGGCGAGCCTGCGCGTCTGATGGGTTATCCGGTGCTGATTGCCGAGGATATGCCGGATATCGGATCGGACGCCACAGCGATTGCCTTTGGTGATTTTGGCGCCGGTTATACCGTGGCCGAACGCCCCGATCTGCGTGTGCTGCGTGATCCGTTCAGCGCCAAGCCACATGTTCTGTTCTATGCCACAAAACGTGTGGGTGGCGACGTGAGCGACTTTGCCGCGATCAAGCTGCTGAAATTC
>CAZIDQ010000202.1:0-4641 GCA_964538015.1 uncultured Marinosulfonomonas sp. | reverse complement strand
ATTTTTGCCCCGCGCATCGGTGATATTGTGGTGTCGACCCCGACCAAGTCGGGAACGACATGGATACAGGGTATCCTGGCGCTATTGATATCGGGGGATCCCGAGGTGGATGCCGATTTAACGACAAAAGCCCCTTGGCTGGACATAAATACCCCTGATGTCAGCGACGTCATGGCGCAACTTGAAGCGCAGGATCACCGGCGGCAGATCAAAACACACACACCACTGGACGGCATCCCGATTTGGTCTGAGCTTCGATATATATCTGTTTACCGGCACCCTATTGATGTGCATTTTTCTTTCAGGAAACACGTTTCCAACATGAACGAGACAGTTCTTGAAGAATGCTTTCCAGGGGATTTGTCAGATGGATTCCGAATATTTCTGGAAGGCGAGCATCGCGATGGCGCAAGCCTTGCGTCCATCATCGATCACTACCGCAGCGCCCTTGCGCTTGATGCGCACGAAAACTTTCTACGGCTGCATTACGCGGATATGACGGATGACCTGCAAGGCGCATTTCGCCGCATTGCTACACATGTCGGAATTTCATATCCACCCGATCTGGAAGCAAAGCTGATCCAGGCGGCCACATTCAAAAACATGAAAGCGAATGCCAACCGGTTCGCGCTGGCGGCCGGTCAGAATTTTTGGACGAACGATGCAGCCTTTTTTGACAGCGCTACGTCAAACAAATGGCTGGGCAAACTGACCAAACAAGATCTGGCTGCATATGATGCCAGAATGTCTGATCTGTTGAGTACACAAGAGCGGCAATGGCTGGAATGGGGCAGTGGAAAAGCCAACTGAGCATTCCGGGGAAATTCAACACCCAAAGGCAAATGGCTGTATCTAAATACAGCAGACCCTATTCAAATTTAAAATTAGGTAGTCCTGGCAGGGGCTGAGGGACTCGAACCCACGACCCTCGGTTTTGGAGACCGATGCTCTACCAACTGAGCTAAACCCCTAGGACCGTCGCAGGGATTACGGCACATATCGCGGGGAATCAAGAGGCTAAGCGCAAAGAATCGGATTATCCGCATTTCGGCGTGCAAAAGCGGTGACCGCACGTTGGCGTTACCCTTTTGCCAGCTCTGGCTCATTTCCATGTGAACGGCCGCACGCCATCCGACACAGGCCCGTTACAACACTTTAAAGTGTCACATTGGCCAAAAGGGTAATCCTCACATACCGTTCACGCCACACGGAAGCGCCGGCATACGCAAAATGCAACGCATAGCGGTGTAAACAAAGGTTTTATGCTCAAGGCCGAGCGTCAGCCGGCCAAGTAAAACAGAGTAAACCCCTTTTCACCCCATTTATCTGTGAACTGCCGTGCCCGCTTATGTGATTTCCAATAAAACCAACAGGTTTCTAACTTGAACCCATCGGCAAACTATATCGCCTTAACTCAATGAAAGGATACATTATGAAACGGATTACTTTAATCGCTACGATCGTATTTATGGCCGTCACAAACACCGTATCGGCCATGTCATCCGCAACCTCGGTCAATATGTCCGAAATTCGTGGCTATGCACCAAATGCGAATCTGTCATCCTTAACCAATGCACAAATCGGCAGCCTTATGTTGATCATCCACGGTGGTGACAGCGAGGGCGAAAAAAGCCGCTGGGTACGCGCATTTTTGTTGAAACACGGGTAATCGCCACGCCCGACCCTGTCACAATCAGGGGTGATGGCAAAACAGAACTTTCAGGTGCAATTGACAAATCTTCGGCGGCCCCCATGTTATACCCAACATGTGGGCCCGAGGGTTACATGGATCGGCAGGAGGGATTAACCTTGAAACGCATCTTCGCAACCGCAGCCATCACGCTGCTTTACGCAACCGGTTCCGCCATCGCGGCATCCCCGGTTGAGTTGTCGGAAATTCAGGGCTATGCCCCGAACGCCGACTTATCCACTTTATCGGATCATCAGGTCATTTTGCTTTTGCAGATCATCCACAGTAAAGGCGGGGAAGGACGAAAAACCCACCTTGTTCGCGGCTTCCTGTTGCAGGCAAATGGCGACTCTATTTTGAACAAAATATTCAAATAGGTTGAATGAAAACCAGCGCGCTGGATGCCTGCGTCAGAGTTTTCCCAATGACAAACCCTGACGCCATTTTCCCTCAATGACCCTAGTTGCGGCAAACACCGTTGCGGTAGCTGCCAACGGTGCGAACAACCGCACCGGTTGATGCCTCGATCCGGCGTCCGCTTAACTCGCTGCGCAACACCCGAACCACCAGATCATTCAGCTTGGTAACGCGATAGCAGGATATGGTGGGTTCAGCGTGGCCATTTCCAACCCCGCTATCATCGGTCAGGAACAGGTAACGCCCATTGGTCTGAACGGCGGCTTGGCGCATCAGGTATTCGGATTCAGCCGCAACACCACTGGCCCCCAGCCCAAAGACCTGCACACCGTTTTTGGCGGCTTGACGCGCAGCGGCCAGATAGGCGCGGGCATCGCGATCATGGGGCGGCGCATCGGCGATGTGGAACATCAACCGTTCACCCTTGCCACGGCGCCAGTCAAGCGATGCACCGGCCTTTAGCGCCGCAGCAGCAGCCTCGGGGTAATCACCACCGCCATTTGCATGCTGTTGGCGCAACCACGCCACCATTTGCGACTGACGATTGGTAAATCCAAAATTGCGCACGACGTATTCATCGCCTTTATCACGGTAGACAACCAAACCGTAGCGAATGCTAATGCCCGGCGCGCTACGTTGTGCCGCCCGCACGATGCCACGCAATTCACGGGTTAACCACTCTAATTCATCCCCCATGCTACCGGTGGTATCCACCACAAAAGCCAGATCAAGGAATTCAGGTTTCCAGCCGTCCGCAAAGGGTAGCGCAATATGCTTCCGGCCGCCCGAAGTGGCTATCCGTGTTACAAAAGCCTGCCCCTGCCCTTCGGGGAAGGCCCGTAATTCAACCGCACTCAATCGCCCGGCACCCAACACCGAAGGGAACACGGTGATGTTGCCATCCACACCGGAATAGCCGCTGTAAAACGGCTCGGACGCACCGGGTCTGCGCAGAGTGATGCGCACACCGGGGGCGGGTTTTCCATTGGGTCCGGTCAGTTGCGCCAGAACGGGTTTGGACAGGTTCGCGGATGGTAATCCGGTGGTGCGATGTGCCTTAGACAGATACCGCTGAAAAGCAGCAAAGTTCAGCGTGTCGTCAATATCGCCTGCTGTTACAACACCGCGCCTTGGATTTCTTGTAGAAGGTTTATAACGCGGCATGACCGTCACAATTTTGGCCTCGGGGGCAGGCGCAGAAGGTTCCATGAAAACGCCGGCATCCGCTTCTACAGCAACCGGCTCCATCACGACCGCCTCTTCATAGGCAACCGGGCTACAGGCTGCCAGCAATACCGCCGCACCGCAAGTTGCTGGCCGCAAAATCGCGCCCCATGTCAGGGGAAATTTATTTCGGTTTTGTGCGTGTAACATCGGGTTTCTCCGTTAATGTGTATATTGCACATAACGCAACCCTCTTGCAGCGTCAAGGTTAATGTGTATATTGCACATTATGATAAACCTGCTTGATCCCCTCTTCGCCGCCTTTGCCCGCCTGACCGTGGCGCGGGGCATTCTGTTTCCGGAATTTGCCGAGCGCATGAAACTGCACTACATCAACGCGGCCAAACATGCGGCAAAGGATAAAATCACCGACAGCCGTCTGTCTGTCCTCACCGGATTGCAACGCCGCGACATCGCCCGCTTGCGCGAGGTGAAAACCAAACCGCCCAAACCCACCCACCTGTCCCGACTGGTGGCGCTGTGGCAAACCGAGGCTGCCTATACACCCGCAGGAAAACCGCTGGACCTGCCCAAAAACGGCCCGGAACCGTCGTTCGAGGCACTGGCCCGTAACGTGCGCCGCGACGTTCATGCGCGCACCATGCTGGATACATTGGTTGAAACCGGAACGGTTGCGATTGATGACAAGGACCAGACGGTGCGCCTGTTGCAACCCTCCTATCAACCGCTTGCGGGATCCGAGGACCAATTGACCTATCTGGCAAATAATCTGGGTGATCACCTGAACGCGGCAACGGAAAATGTGCTGGGTCACCAGCCGCCGCATTTTGAACGGGCGGCCCATTATACGCAGTTGACGCCCGAGCAGGTGGCCGAACTGAAGGCCGAGTTTGATGCAGGCCAAATGGCGTTACTGGAACGGCTTGGCCAAAAAGCTGCGGCAATGAAGAAATTGTCATCCGGCGCAGCGCAGGATAGGTTCAGGGCAGGCGGTTTTTTCTATCACACGACAGAGGGCGATTCATGAACCGGATTATTGGCGCGATACTTCTGGCATTTGGCCTGACGGGGTTAACAGCCTGCTCTAACCCCATGCGCGCACCTGTAAGTGAAGAAGCCGTTGTGCTTGAACCCGCCCCCGTAGAACCAGTTGCGGGAAGCTACAAGTCCGATTGCATAACGCCCGGATCCGATGACGGTATCGGCGGGACGGGCTGCAAGGTAGATGCAATAGACTAGCCCCACAAAAAAGGGCCGCCCGAAGGCAGCCCTTGATCTGTTTATCCGCGAAACAGATTACTCGATGATTTTGGACACAACGCCGGCGCCCACAGTGCGGCCGCCTTCGC
>CAZIDQ010000201.1:0-4665 GCA_964538015.1 uncultured Marinosulfonomonas sp. | reverse complement strand
CGATTTGCGAGGCACTGAAGGCGGCAGGGCACGAGGTTGAAATCACCCATAAAACCGGCCTGCTGCTGGATCCGTATTTTTCCGGCACCAAGGTAAAGTGGCTGCTGGATAACGTCGAAGGGGCCCGCGCCAAAGCCGAAGCGGGTGATCTGCTGTTTGGCACGGTCGATTGCTATCTGATCTGGCGCCTGACCGGCGGCGCGGTTCATGCAACCGATGCCACCAACGCGGCGCGGACGTTGCTTTATAATATCCGCGACGGTTATTGGGATAAGGAAATATGCGCCTTGCTGGACATCCCCCTGTCCATGCTGCCCGAGGTGCGCGATTGCGATGGCGATTTTGGCGAAACCACCGCCGATCTGTTCGGCACCCCGATCCCCATTCGCGGGGTTGCGGGGGATCAGCAGGCAGCCACGGTGGGACAGGCGTGTTTTGCACCCGGCATGATGAAATCCACCTATGGCACCGGATGTTTTGCCCTGTTGAACACGGGGCAAACGCTGGTCAGCAGCCAGAACCGTTTGCTGGGCACCATTGCCTATCAATTCGGCGGGGTCACCACCTATGCGCTGGAAGGCTCGATTTTCATTGCCGGTGCCGCGGTGCAATGGCTACGTGACGGGCTGGGGATCATCAAAGACGCCAGCGAAACACAGGCGCTGGCACAGGCGGCGGACGCGGGGCAGAATGTGGTTCTGGTGCCCGCCTTTACCGGCCTTGGCGCGCCTTATTGGGACGCCGAATGTCGCGGGGCGGTGTTCGGCTTGACCCGTGCCACAGGACCGGCCGAACTGTCCCGTGCGGCGCTGGAAAGCGTTGGCTACCAGACCCGCGATTTGCTGGAGGCGATGCAGGCCGACTGGCAAGGCGTAGGTGGCGAAGCGGTGTTGCGGGTGGATGGCGGCATGAGTGCCAGCGACTGGACCATGCAGTTTTTGTCCGACATTCTTGACGCACAGGTGGATCGCCCGGCAGTGCTGGAAACCACGGCATTGGGGGTGGCATGGATTGCTGGAATGAAGGCGGGCGTTTACCCCAAGCAGGATGAATTCGCCCGCGGCTGGGCGCTGGAGCGGCGCTTTCAACCGGCAATGGATGATGCGGTGCGCAATGCAAAATACGGCGCGTGGAAGCGGGCCGTAAAAGCGGCGATGGGATATTAAATGCGCAACACTACCCGCCGATTTTACCCGCGACCTTGTTTGCGCCCATGCGGCACTCTACATCCTACCTTATGAAGCGCTGGATCCCCTTTGTTAAATCCGACCCCGTTGTCGCCGTTATCCGCCTTTCAGGCGCGATTGCCGCTGGCGGGCGTGGATCGCTGAACGATGAAACGCTGGCACCTGTGATCGAAAAGGCATTTCGGCGTGGTAAGCCCAAGGCAGTGGCGCTGTTGATCAATTCACCCGGCGGATCACCCGTGCAATCGTCACTGATCGCGGCGCGTATCCGGCGGCTGGCCGAGGAAAAAGAAATTCCCGTTATCGCTTTTGTCGAGGATGTGGCAGCTTCGGGTGGCTATTGGCTGGCCAGTGCGGCGGATGAAATCATTGCGGATGAAAGCTCGATCATCGGGTCGATCGGCGTTATTTCCATGGGGTTCGGCCTGAACGAATTTATCAACCGCCACGGGGTTGAACGCCGCGTTTATACCGCTGGGAAATCGAAATCCATGCTGGATCCGTTCCAGCCGGAAAAACCGGCGGATGTGAAGCGGCTGAAGGTGATGCTGGAGCAAATCCATCAGAACTTCAAGGCGCAGATCACCACACGGCGCGCGGGAAAGCTGCCCGAGGACAAGGATTTGTTCACCGGCGAAATCTGGGTTGGACGCGCGGCGCAGGATGTCGGGCTGATCGATGGCATCGGGCATCTGGTGCCGGTGATGAAAGAACGCTATGGCAAGAAGGTGCGCTTTGCCCGTTACGGGGTAAAGCGGTCGATCTTGCAACGGTTTGGCGCGCGCATTGTGGGTGATGCGCTGGACGGAATAGAGGAACGCGCGCATTTCGCGCGGTTTGGACTGTAGAATATGGTTAAAGTTGTCAGTCTGTTTTTGATCGGGATACTGGTTCTGGCGATGTTCGGTCGCCTACGGTTCCCCGGACAGGCCAAGCTGGAAAGCCGCAAATGCCCCAAATGTGGGCGTTACCGGATTGGAAGCGGGCCATGTGTCTGCCGGCGAAAGAACAAGGGTTAAGGAATGGATTGGGTTTATGCCGGCCTTGGGCTGGTTATTTTGTTGCTTGCGGGTGATGCGCTGGTCAAAGGCGCGGTGAACCTCAGCTTGCGGCTGGGTGTGCCTGCACTGATCGTTAGCCTGACAATTGTGGCCTTTGGCACCTCGGCCCCCGAACTGCTGATTGCGGTTCAGGCGATCCATGATGGCGCGCCGGGGCTGGCGCTGGGGAATGTCGTGGGGTCCAATACCGCGAATGTGCTGATGGTTCTGGGGATTCCGGCACTGGTGGCCACGTTCCACACCTCGGAATGTGATACGCGCAAGAATTACCTGTTCATGATGTTTGCAACACTGCTGTTTATCGCCATGTGTTTCCTTGGGCCGATTACTTGGATTCACGGGGTTGTCCTATTGGCGGCCCTTGGGTTCGTTTTGTCGGATTCGTTCCTTGAGGCGCGATCACATCGTCGCGAAAGCAAAATTGCCTGCGCAGCCGAGGATGATCTGGAAGAAATCGAAGGCGCCGATCTGGATATGCCTTGGTGGCAAATCGGGGTATTTATGGCGCTGGGTCTGATTGGCCTGCCACTGGGTGCGAATCTGCTGGTTGAAGGGGCGGTGAACATCGCCACCGATTACGGAGTTAGTGAAACGGTGATCGGGCTGACGCTGGTTGCTGTGGGCACATCGCTGCCCGAACTGGCGACAACGGTGATGGCCGCTATTCGCAATCAGGCGGATGTGGCGTTGGGAAATGTCATCGGGTCAAACATGTTTAACCTGTTGGCGATTATCGGCATCGCCAGCTTCGTTGGTGATATTCCTGTGTCGGACGGTATCTTGCGGTTTGATCTGTGGGTGATGTTGGCATCATCGGCACTGTTGATCCCGTTTGTGTTTTTCAAACAGAACATCACCAAAGGTTGGGGCGTGCTTTTATCGGCGGCCTATGCGGCCTATGTTGTTGTCATCTTGGTCTAACCGGGGAACGATATGGCAAAACGTGCATTGGTAACGGGGGCGGGTATCCGGCTGGGGCGTGCGATGGCATTGTATCTGGCAGGGCGTGGCTATGACGTTGCGGTGCATTACGCCAGTTCCAATGCGGACGCGGATCAGGTCGTGGACCAGATCAGGGCAATGGGCCGCAAGTCAGTGGCGATCAAGGCCGATCTACTGGATGAACGCGCCACCGAAATGCTGGTTGGCTGGGCGGTTGCGGGGCTGGGCGGGTCGCTGGACTGTCTGGTGAACAATGCCTCGATATTTGAATATGATACGCTGAAAACCGCGACCCGCGAAAGTTGGGATAGGCATATCGGCTCGAACTTGCGGGCGCCATTTGTGTTAACGCAGAAGTTTGCACAACAGGCCTCCAAGGCAACGCTGGATGAAAACAACGAAGTTTTGTCATCTGCGCTGGTGGTGAATATGCTGGACCAAAGGGTGCGTAAACTGACGCCCGAATTCATGACCTATACGATTGCCAAAATGGGACTGTGGGCTTTTACCCAGACTGCCGCACAGGCACTGGCCCCTGATATTCGCGTGAATGCGATCGGTCCGGGCCCGACATTGCGCGGGACACGGCAATCCAAAGACCATTTCAGCAATCAGCGTGCAAATGTGCCCTTGGGACGTGGCGCGCATACCGCGGATATCACAGCGGCGTTGGGGTATTTTCTGGATGCCCCTGCCGTGACAGGGCAACTTTTGTGTGTGGATGGCGGGCAGAATCTGGCATGGAAAACCGCTGATGTGCTTGGGGTTGAGTAATCGGTCGGGCAAAGTTGTGCACTTTTGACCTTCCGGTCACTTAGCTGTTACAATTTTCTTAATGAATTCAATAATTTGCCCTGTGGAAATAAAAATACCGTGCAAAAACAACCGCTTAGAAAATTGCCTAAAAATTAGGCAATTCGGCGAAATCGCCCGAATTAAACGAAAAATTCGGGATGGAGCAAAGTTACCTACAAACTTATCCACAGTTCTGGTGGAGATGTTTTCTCTTGCCAGATAACGGATAAGGTTGCAGCCACAGGCGGGAATCACTTTGGGGCGCATATGAGCGACGCGACAGACGACAAACCGGAAAACGCACCCTTGACGGGGCATGCATTGATCCGGAATTACCTGAACACGCTGGACGGCAGTCCGGGCGTGTACCGGATGATGGATGCCGAGGGCCGCGTTTTATATGTTGGCAAGGCGCGGCATCTGAAGAAACGTGTGTCAAACTACGCCAACCCGCGCGGGCATACGGTGCGGATTGCGCGGATGATCCACCAAACCGCCAGCATGATGTTTCTGACCACCAAAACGGAAACCGAAGCGCTGTTGCTGGAACAGAACCTGATCAAGCAGTTGAAACCCTATTACAACGTGCTGTTGCGTGATGACAAAAGTTTCCCGTCAATCCTGCTGGCCAAAACCCACCCCTTTGCCCAGATCAAAAAACACCGTGGCCGCAAGGGCGA
>CAZIDQ010000200.1:0-4714 GCA_964538015.1 uncultured Marinosulfonomonas sp. | reverse complement strand
CAGGGTCGCCCACCATTTCTCGAAAACAGTTACGGCATCAGGATATCAGACCGCTGGTATGATGCCGTGTCGGTGGTTCCATCGTCATAGACAACTGTAATCGACAAAGTGTTCACCGATCCGGATTCAAGAACAACAAAGGGCATATGTGTTTCCATTGTGAACGCGTTGGGCTGGCCTGTATCTACGTGGCATTCTTCGAACTCCAGCATTTGTTCCGCGGCCCCGTCGATGCCATAGCTGACCTGATGCAACCCGCAGCGCCATGCCAGAAGGTTGGTGAAATACAGATAATCCTTTCCCTCGTATTCACGCACGGCGGCCCATTGGGGTTTGGTCACAGACAGGATCGGTTTGACTTCGGTTGCGGTGGTGAATTTACCCGTCGGGGTCTGGTCTTCGGGTTGCCAGTCGTCACTCACGCCATCTTCGGCACTTTGCAAAGTTCCATCCAGTAACGAAGTCGTGCCTTGGCTGGTGCCTTGCAGCAATGCGGTTGCGCTGCCTTGCCCCCCTGCCCCATCCGAGTATTTGCCGCTGGCGCCAAGGCCTGCCTCGATTGCAATCGTGAAGATCAGCACAAAGTGGAACATCTGCATCCCCTTCTCTTTACGGTTAATTTGTTCTTGCGCAATATTACTGCAAAATATCCCCAAATTATTAACTATTCAGGCCGCCAAAACAATAACGCCTTTTGATACAGCGCCCTTCCCCCTATAGTTACGCCAACATGAAACAGGCAAAGACACCCATGGCCAAGGCACAAAACAAACCGCAGATTTTCAATATTGTCATTGTCGGCCAGAACGGGCGGCTGCAATACGAGGCCGTGCTATTCGCCGCCTCCCTGCGCCACAGTGACCCCGATTTCAAGGGACGCCTGTTTGTGGCCGAACCGCAGCCGGGACCAAAATGGACCAAAGACCCGCGGATCGACAGCGAGGTTCGTGAACTGCTGGAAATGCTGGGGGCCGAGATCCTGCCCTTTGAAAGCGAACACTTTGGCGAAAGCTACCTTTATGGCAACAAAATCGAGGCGCTGGCCGCCCTGCCCAAAGGCGAGCCTTTTGTGTTCTTTGATACCGACACCCTGATCACCGGCCCGCTGTCCAAAGTGGCGTTCGATTTTGACCGCCCGGCTGGATCAATGCGGCGCGAAGCGACGTGGCCGGTGCTGGAGCTTTACGGGCCAGGCTATACCGAAACGTGGAAATCGCTGTATGACCGGTTCGGGCTGGATTTTGAAGGCACGCTGGACACCACCCAGCCCGACGAATACTGGGAACGCTATCTGTATTTCAACGCTGGCTGGTTCTATTACCGCTGCCCGCATGAATTTGGCACCCGTTTCACCGAATACGCGCTGGAGGTCCGTGACAACACGCCAGAGCCGCTGGTCTGTCAGGAACTAAATCCATGGCTGGATCAGGTGGTACTGCCCTTGGTGGTCCATTCTTTTGGTGGCGGGCGGCCTGGGCCCGAACTGGACGGTCTGGACGGGGATATCACCTGCCACTACCGCCTGCTGCCGCTGCTGTATGCGCGCGAAAGTGATCATGTGGTGGATGTGCTGGAAACCGCGACCTCGCCCAACAAGATCAAAAAGGTGATCAAACAGTATGACCCGATCAAGCGGATGATTTTCCAAAGGCGCGGCCATAAGGTGCGGGCGATGTTTGACCGCGACAACCTGCCCAACATGGAAAAGAAGCTCCGCAACCGGATCAAGCGGGCGGGATTCTGGATGCGTTAACACCGGCAAACCGGACAAGCGCCCTGCCCCGTATTGTTTTTAACGAATTTCGTCCCTTTTCCCTGTGGCCGGTTGTCGCATGAATTTCCTTGCCCTAGGATGCCTGAAAATTCAGCGAGGACAGCAACATGACCGACACCCCCACATACGGCTTTGACACCCTGCAAATTCACGCCGGCGCGCGGCCCGATCCGGCCACCGGCGCGCGGCAGACACCGATCTATCAAACCACCGCCTATGTGTTTCGCGATACCGATCACGCGGCGGCTTTGTTCAACCTGCAAGAAGTCGGTTATATCTATTCTCGCCTGACCAACCCCACCGTTGCGGTGTTGCAAGAACGCATTGCCACGCTGGAAGGCGGGGCCGGCGCGGTTTGCTGCTCCTCGGGGCACGCGGCGCAGATCATGGCGCTGTTTCCACTGATGTCACCGGGGATGAACCTGATTGCCTCGACCCGCGCTTATGGCGGTACGATCACCCAGTTCAGCCAGACTATCAAACGCTTTGGCTGGTCCGCCAAATTCATTGATTTTGATGACGAGGCCGCCGTGGCCGCCGCGATTGATGAAAACACCCGCGCGATTTTCTGCGAAAGCATCGCCAATCCGGGCGGCTATGTCACCGATCTGGATGCGATTGCCAAAATTGCCAACGCCGCGCAATTGCCGCTGATTGTTGATAACACCACGGCCACGCCCTACCTGTGCCAACCGTTCCAGCATGGCGCGGCATTGGTGGTGCACTCCACCACCAAATACCTGACCGGCAACGGCACGGTAACCGGCGGTGCTGTGGTAGACAGCGGCACGTTTGACTGGTCGGCCACCGACAAATTCCCGTCGCTCAGCCAACCCGAACCGGCCTATCACGGGCTGAAATTCCACGAAACCTTCGGCCCGCTGGCCTATACATTTCACGGCATTGCCATCGGCCTGCGCGATCTGGGCATGACGATGAACCCGCAAGCGGCGCATTACACCTTGATGGGGATCGAAACCCTGTCACTGCGCATGGAGCGCCACGTCGCCAACGCCAAGAAAATCGCCAACTGGCTGGAAACCGATCCGCGGATCGACAAGGTCACCTATGCTGGCCTGCCCTCCAGCCCCTATGCCAAACGCGCGATGCGCATCTGCCCCAAAGGCGCAGGCGGGCTGTTCACTATCGCGGTAAAAGGCGGCTACGAGGCGTGCGTGAAACTGGTCGAGAACTTGAATATCTTCAGCCATGTCGCCAACCTCGGGGATGCACGATCCTTGATCCTGCACCCGGCTTCGACCACACACCGGCAGTTGACGCCGGAACAACAAGAGGCCGCAGGCGCCGGCCCCAGCGTGGTGCGCATTTCCATCGGGATCGAGGATGCGGATGATCTGATCGCCGATCTGGATCAGGCGCTGACGACAGCTACCGCATGATAATCAGGGCCAATCCCCATCGTTAGGGGATTGGCCATTACGATCTAATCGGCAATCCCGAACACAATGGTCACATCGGCCGTCACCGACAATTCCCCCTGCGCAACCGGCACAGCAGCCGAGCGCATCATGTCGGCGTTCACCCCAAACATCGCAGGGGCCGCATTCCGCCTCGAAACGTCGCTGATCGACACCACATCGCCCAGTTTGACTCCAGCCGCCGTGGCATAAAGCTGTGCCTTGGCCATCGCATCCTTGACTGCCGCCACCCGCGCAGCATCTTGTGCCGGTTTCATATCCTGCAGCCCAAAACTCAGCCCGTTAAAACTGTTGGCACCGTTTTCCACAACGGCATCCAGAACCTGCCCCAGTTGCGCCAGATCGCGCACCCGCACGCTGACTGTGTTGGTGGCAATGAACCCGCTGATTTGCGGCTGACCCGATACACCGGATGACCGGTTATCCCAACGCGGCGACAGCGACAGGTTGTTTGTTTGGATATCACGCGATTCGATTCCGGCCGCCGTAAGCTGTTTCAACACCAATGCCAGTGCATCCGAGTTTTCCGCCATCGCATCACCTGCCGTTTTCGCCTCGCTTACCACGCCCATCGAAACCGTTGCCATATCAGGCACCGTTTCAACGACCCCGTGGCCGTTCACCACGATCCGGCGGGAATCTTCGGCCATCACAGGTGCCGACAGCAATAAAACCAGTGCAATAATCACATTTCGCATAACAAAATCCTTTCACGTTGTTTCCTATGCTCCCCTTATAGGACGCACCCCGCAAGGCAATCCTTGGGCCTTGTCCTTCCCATCGGCGAAAACCTGCTGTAGTGTGAAGAAAGACAACTTAACGCCTGCAGTCCAATATTCTTTATGTGCTAGATCAATAAGATGAAGCCAAATTTCGCCCTGAACCTAAGCCATGACGGTATCGGCCTTCTCCATCGGGGGAAGGACGGCTGGCGCATTGTGGGCGAGGTTTCGTTAGAAGACAGCAACCTGCCCCGCGAGCTGACCTATCTGCGTCAGACCGCCGCCACGCTGGACAATGGCGGTGTGACCACCAAACTGGTGATCCCCAATTCGCAAATCCTGTATAAAACGGTTGCCGACGCGGCCCCGACGCAGGCCCAGCGTGACGCACAGGCGCGCGCGGCGCTGGACGGGGCAACGCCCTATCATGTGTTCGAGCTGGCCTTTGATTTCTGCGTTATTGACAATAAGCTGCATATCGCCGCCGTTGCCCGCGAAACACTGGCCGAGGCCGAGGATTTCGCGGTTGAACACGGATTTAACCCGCTGTGTTTCGTCGCCATCCCCGAAAACGGCCAGTTTGACGGCGAGCCCTATTTTGGCCCGACCAAAACCGCCGGTAATTTGCTGGAAGAAGACGAAACCATAGAGCGTGACGTGGCAGCCATCAGCATCATCGCCCCGCTTGTGGCAAAGGCTGTTGCCGAACAAAAACCTGCCGAAACCGAAACCGAAACCGAAACCGAAACCGAAACCGAAACCGAAACCGAAACCGAAAC
>CAZIDQ010000199.1:1458-4763 GCA_964538015.1 uncultured Marinosulfonomonas sp. | reverse complement strand
TCTTCTGCCCACTTCCAGCCCTTCATCGAGGCACGCACGAAACGGGCCAGCTTGTCCACTTCGGCCGGATCCGACAGCTTGTCTTCCAGCACGTACAAACCATCTTCAAGCGTCGCAACGCCCTGATCTTCGTACTTGAACGTCACCAGATCGTCAGCACCGATACCGGCGTCAATGATCTGCCAGTATTCGTTATAGGTCATGGTCGACACACAAGCCGCCTGCCCTTGCAGGATCGGATCAACGTTAAAGCCCTGCTTCAGAACCGTTACGCCGTCACCGCCATCGGTCGACAGGCCCAGTTTACCCATCCAGCTGAGGAACGGATATTCGTTGCCATAGAACCAGACGCCCAGCGTTTTACCGGCAAAATCGGCAGGTGATTTGATGCCCGTATCAGCGCGACACGTCAGCATCATACCCGATGATTTGAACGGCTGTGCGATGTTCACCAGCGCCAGACCACCTTCGCGAGCGGCCAGTGCGGATGGCATCCAGTCGATCACAACATCGGCACCGCCACCGGCGATAACCTGTGCGGGGGCGATATCGGGGCCACCCGGGTTGATGGTGACGTTCAGGTCTTCATCATTATAGTAACCGTTTTCCAGCGCGACGTAGTAACCGGCGAACTGTGCCTGCGTGACCCATTTCAGTTGTAGCGTCAGATCGTCCGCCGCCTGTGCCAGACCGGCAGCAAAGGTCATCGCACCGGCCAGCGCCGTTGTCAGTAGTTTATTCATTTGGTATTCTCCCTAGTTGTTATTCATTGATATTATTATTCAGCGTCTTTGTGAAGGGTGCCAAAAGGTGACCCCCTTCTCTAACATCGCCACCGCGCCATAAAACGCAGAACCGGCCAATGCGGCGACAAAGATTTCGGCCCAGACCATATCCAGCCCCAAACGGCCCACTTCGACCGAAATTCTGAACCCCATACCCAAAGTGGGCGAACCAAAGAATTCAGCTACAATCGCACCGATCAGTGCCAAGGTGGTGGCAATTTTCAACCCATTGAAAATGGCAGGCATCGCGGCAGGCAGGCGCAGTTTAAACAACGTGTTCCAGTAGCTGCCCGCATAAGTGCGCATCAGGTCACGCTGCATCTCGTCAGTGGCCTTTAGCCCTTGCACGGTGTTCACCAGCATCGGGAAGAACACCATCACAACAACCACAGCCGCCTTGGACTGCCAGTCAAACCCGAACCACATCACCAATATCGGCGCTGTGCCAATGATCGGCAGGGCCGCGATGAAATTGCCAACCGGCATCAGGCCCCGTTGCAGGAAGGGTGATCGGTCAATGATAATTGCCGTTGCCACCGCAGCCCCGCAGCCCATAATATATCCGGTCAGCGCCCCTTTGACGAAAGTCTGCACCAGATCGCCCCAAAGGATCGGGATTGAATCCGCAACCCGCGCCGCAATCATCGACGGCGGTGGCAGGATAACGGACGGCACTTGCAGCCCCTTCACCAGCCCCTCCCAAATCACCAGAATGGTGATGCCAAAAATAGCAGGCACCGCGAATTTTACCGCCCGTGTGTCACGCCATTTGCTGTTGGACAGCCAGATGTTCAGCGCATAGGCCGCTGCCCAGAAGATCAGGACACCAATAATCCACATCATTTGACCATCCCCATCCGTTTCAGGCTGCTGCGTTCAATCATGCCAATGATCCCGACCAGTGTCGCAGCCATGGCCGCCGCAGCAAACAAAGCGGCCCAAATTTGGATCGTTTGGCCATAGTAGCTGCCCGTCAGCATCCGCGCGCCCAAACCCCGCAAAGGGCTGGCCGACAGTTCCGACACGATCGCCCCCACCAGCGCCCCCGCCATACCGATTTTCAGCGATGTGAACAGATAAGGCGTGGAACTGGGCAGACGTAGCGCCCAAAAGGTGCGGCTTTTGCTGGCATTGTAGGTTTTCAACAGGTCCAGCTGCATGTTGTCGGGGCTGCGCAGGCCCTTTACCATGCCCACAACCACCGGAAAGAACGACAGATAGGCCGCGATCACCGCTTTGGGCAACAGCCCCTGCATGAACGCCGGTTGATGGCCAAACAGTGCGGTGGCCGCATCCTTGCCCAGAAAATCGGTCGCGCCGATGGTGGACATCACCACCACGATCATCGGCGCAATGGCGATGATCGGCACGGTTTGCGACGCAATCGCCCAAGGCATCACGCTCATATCCATGGCGCGGTTGTGCACGATGCCGATGGCCAGCAGGATGCCCATACCGGTGCCGAATATGAACCCAAGCATTGTGGCCGACAGGGTGATCCAGCCGTGGAACACCAAGGACCGTTTGCTGGTCACCTTTTTCAGCACCGTGGATTTATACAGCTCTTGCACAATCTGGTGCGGTGCGGGCAGAACGGGGCGCTCCAGCGACCAGCTCTCATTGACCAACTGGCTGAAACTCACCTCGGTTTTGGCCCGTTCGGCCTGATCATAAACCCATTTCGAGTTCATCCAGACCGCCGCCGCATACCAGATCACCATGATTGTGGCAACGACCGTCAGAACGGGGATGATTGTTTTATTCATCGTAAGCATGCCCCGCACGCAGGCCCTCGCGCACCCGATGTGCGATGTCCAGAAACTCTTGCGTATCGCGAATATCCAGCGGGCGTTCCCGTGGCAGAGTGCTTTCGATCACATCCGAAATCCGGCCCGGGCGCGGCGACATCACCACGATTTTCGTGGACAGATACACCGCCTCGGGGATCGAGTGGGTGACAAAGCAAATCGTCTTGTTGGTGCGGTCCCACAGTTGCAGCAATTGTTCGTTCAGATGGTCGCGCACAATTTCGTCCAGTGCGCCAAAGGGTTCGTCCATCAACAGGATTTCCGCATCGAACGCCAGCGCGCGGGCAATGCTGGCCCGCTGCTGCATCCCGCCTGACAATTGCCACGGGAATTTTTTGCCAAACCCGCGCAGATCAACCAGATCAAGCACCTTGGAAATATGGTCTTCCTGTTCCTTTTTGGGGAAGCCCATGATTTCCAGCGGTAGGCGGATATTGCCCCTGATCGTGCGCCACGGATAGAGGCCCGCAGCCTGAAAAACATAACCATAGGCACGTTTTTTGCGGGCTTCCTCGGCCGACATTCCGTTGACGCAGACCGACCCCGCCGTGGGTGTTTCCAGCGACGCAATGGTGCGCAAAAAGGTGGTTTTGCCACAGCCCGATGGGCCGATAAAGCTGACGAAATCACCCTTTTGGATATCCAGATTGATATCCTTTAGCGCATGCACATCCCCGTCATTGGTATGAAAGGTCAGGTCAAGGTTTTCTGC
>CAZIDQ010000199.1:0-1358 GCA_964538015.1 uncultured Marinosulfonomonas sp. | reverse complement strand
AATTCGCCGTGGCCTTCCTGTGTCTTGATCTCGCCATCCATCACCGCGACCTGACCACGGGTCAGGGTATAACGCGGCAGGCCTTTGACCTTTTTGCCCTCGAACACATTGTAATCAATGGCAGATTGCTGGCTGTCGGCGGCAATGGTTTTTTCCTTTTCAGGATCCCAGACCACCAGATCGGCATCCGCTCCAACCAGAACCGCACCCTTTTTCGGGTAACAATTCAGGATCTTGGCGATGTTGGTCGAGGTCACGGCGACAAATTCGTTCATCGTGATCCGCCCTGTTGCAACCCCGTGGGTCCACAGCATCGGCATCCGGTCCTCAAGCCCGCCGGTGCCATTGGGGATCTTGGAAAAGTCACCCACGCCCGAGCGTTTCTGCTCGGTTGTAAAGGCGCAGTGATCAGTCGCAACCACCGAAAGCGAGCCACTTTGCAGACCCGCCCACAGGCTGTCTTGGTGCTTTTTGTTGCGGAACGGTGGCGACATCACGCGCCGCGCAGCATGGTCCCAATCCTTGTTGAAATACTCAGATTCGTCCAGCGTCAGGTGCTGGATCAGCGGCTCGCCCCAAACGCGTTTGCCCTGCATACGGGCGCGACGGATGGCTTCGTGGCTTTCCTCACACGACGTATGCACCACATAGAGCGGCGCCCCAGCCATATCGGCAATCATGATGGCACGGTTTGTTGCCTCGCCCTCGACCTGCGGCGGGCGGGAATAGGCGTGGGCCTCGGGTCCGGTGTTGCCTTCGGCCAGCAATTGCGCGGTCAGTTCGGCCACCACATCGCCATTTTCGGCATGCACCAGCGGGGTTGCCCCCAGTTCGGCGCAGCGTTTGAAGGACGCATACAGTTCGTCATCATTCACCATCAGCGCGCCCTTGTAGGCAAGGAAATGCTTGAAGGTGTTGATGCCGCGCCCGACGACTTCTTTCATGTCGTCAAACACCTGCTCGCCCCACCATGTCACGGCCATGTGGAAGGAATAATCACAGTTGGCGCGGGTCGATTTATTGTCCCAGCGTTTCAGCGCATCCAGCAGGCCTTCGCCCGGGTTGGGCAGGGCAAAATCCACCACCATCGTGGTGCCGCCAGCCAGACCGGCGCGGGTGCCTGACTCAAAATCATCGGATGAATAGGTGCCCATGAAGGGCATTTCCAGATGGGTGTGCGGATCAATCCCGCCGGGCATGATGTAACAGCCGGTGGCGTCCAGAACCTCGTCACCTTTCAGGTCGGGGCCGATTTCGACAATCTTGCCACCTTCGATTTTCACATCCGCCTTATAGGTCAGATCGGCGGTGACAACGGTGCCGCCCTTGATTACCTTGCTCATCTTGTCTCTCCCTTT
>CAZIDQ010000198.1:0-4811 GCA_964538015.1 uncultured Marinosulfonomonas sp. | reverse complement strand
CGCCGTGCAGCACCAGTTCGGCAATGCCGCGCCCCACAGCCGGTGCCTGTTGCAACCCGTGGCCGCTGAAGCCGTTCATCAGGAACAGGTTGCGCCAGTTTGGGTGCTGGCCGATGATCGCGTTCTGGTCCAGCGTGTTATAGGCGTAATGGCCCGCCCATGCCGACAGAACCTTGACCGCATCAAACCCCGGCGCACGTTCATACAGTTTGGGCCACAGGCTGTCTTCGAACAGATGCAGGTCCGGCTCGAAATCATCCTTGTCGGCGATGTGGTCGTCCTCGGGTACGATGGCACAAATCCAATGGTTATGTTCGGGCCGCAGATAAAAGCCGCTGTGACATACCATCAACGGCGCGTCCGGATGGATAGCATTCGGGGCATCAACCATAAATACCGTGCGTTTACGCGGCTCTACGGGTAACTCTTCACCTATCATGGCCAGAATATCACTGGCCGCTGTCCCGGCCGCGTTGATGATGGTTCCCGCCAAAACCGTACCGGTATTTTCCAGTGTTAAGCTGGTCACCTGCCCGCCGGTTGCCTGCATTGCAACCACACGGTCACGCAGAAATTCCACGCCCTGATGCTGTGCTGCTTTGCGAAATCCGCCAAGCAGGCCCATGTTGTCAAACCATCCCTCGTCCTGCGCGCCAAAGCTGGCAAGATGGATATCATCCACATTCAGCCAGTCAAACCTGTCCTTTAGCGCCGCAGGTGTCAGCAATTCGGTCTGTGCCCCGTGTGCGCGCTGAATTTCGCAGGCGGCGCGCAGGGCGGTTTCGCTTTGCGGACTGCCGGACAAAAACAGGTAACCGTTTTCCTGAAATCCCAGCGACTGAACGCCGGCCCCCTGCCCCAGCCAGTCACCGATATTGCGAATGAAATCAATTCCGAAGCGTGAAATCTGAACGTTCACGGCGGTGGTGAACTGTTGCCGGATCGACGCCACCGACAGTGCGGTTGAGCTGTGGGCATAACCGGGGTCGGGCTCGACCACCAGAATGCGTAAATCCGGCTGCATCCGCGACAGCCAATAGGCCGCCGAACTGCCCATCACAGCCCCGCCGATTATCACGACATCCCGAACCGATTTTTCGCCCATTGCCCACCTCTGGTTTTAAACAAACTTGTAACACACTCAAAAGAATTCAAAAGCCGGAATACTATTGCTTGATCGGTTTCATTACTTTTCTTACACTGTGGGAAATCAGTCTGGGGCAACAGATGACATCCTTACTTATCCTGAATGGGCCGAACCTTAATTTGCTCGGTACCCGCCAACCCGAGGTTTATGGGAAAACCACCTTGGCCGAAATCGAATCCATGTGTGTGGATGCGGCAGTATCGCTGGGCTATAGCGCCAGCTGCCTGCAAAGCAATCACGAAGGCACATTGATCGAGGCGATTCACGCCGCGCGCGGAATCCATGATGGCATAATCCTGAATGCAGGCGCGTATACCCATACGTCGGTTGCGCTGATGGACGCGATTTCGTCGGTCGGTATTCCGGTGATCGAACTGCACCTGTCCAATATCCATGCCCGCGAGGAATTCCGCCACAAGTCCTATATCGCCCCTGTTGCGATCGGACAAATCTGCGGTTTTGGCCCTGCGGGCTATCGATTGGCGATCAATGCAATGCATTCCCATCTGGAGGGCGGCAAATGACTCTGGATTTTTTGGAGAATATCAGCGAAGCCGACACCATCGAGGAAATCTGGTCCTCGCTTACGGACAGTATGCAAAAGTACGGTTTTGACCGGTTGCTATACGCCTACACGCGTTTTCGTTTTGGCGCGTCGCTGGGGGATCCGCTGGATTCGATCGTGTTGTCCAGCCATGTTCCGGAATACACAGAGGGCTATATAAGCGAAGGCCATTATTCGAACGGGCCGATGTTACGCTGGTCTGTCGAAAACGACGGCGCGTGCAGTTGGAGCTGGCTTGAAACCATCCCCGATGCTTCCCTGACCGAAGGCGAACGCAAAGCGATCGAGTTCAATCGCGCAAACAATGTGATCGCCGGATACACCATTGGTTTCAAGACCGATTCGGTGCGAAATCGGGGCGGAATCGGGTTGACGGCGGCCCCCGGGGTTACGCAAGCACAGGTTGACGCGACGTGGGAACGTCACGGGCGTGAAATTCTGGTGATGAACAATATGGCGCACCTGAAAATCATCAGCCTGCCCTATAGCAGCTCGCGCCGCGCCCTGACGGCCCGACAACGCGAAGTGCTGGAATGGGTCGGCGAAGGCAAAACCATGCAGGATATTGCCACGATTATGGGGCTGACCTCGGCCACAGTGGAAAAGCATTTGCGACTCGCTCGCGAGGCTCTGGACGTGGACACGACCGCACAAGCGGTTTTAAAAGCCTCGTTCCAGAACCAGATTTTCATTCTCGAGCCCTGAATCGCCCCAAAACACCTATCCTTTTAGACAGGTATGGAATCCCTTACTTTCCTTACGCGGCGTTAACGTGCAATCTAATGTTGTTCCGTGAGTGGTGGCATTTATGCCTGGGAACTTAAGCGAACTGGATCCCATGTGATTGCATGGCTAGACGGTTTGCCCGGGAAACCGGATGTTGGTCAGGGGAAGAATAATCCCTTTGCTCTGGCCAACAACTAACATTGCGGCCTGTCCTCATCCCCATTAGGTAGCCGCATTAATTAAAACGGTGTGATCCTTGCCCGGATCGCACCGTTTTTCTTTGGGTTCATATAACACAAGAAAACGGCCCCGCCGAAAACCGGAAGGGCCGTTAAAATTCTCTCTATTCGAGAAAACCTAGCTATTCATCTTTGCAACTTCTGCGGCAAAGTCTTCTTCTTTCTTCTCGATCCCCTCGCCCACTTCAAGGCGTGCAAAACCGGCAATCTCGACGCCGGCTTCTTTTGCGGCGGCTTCGACTGTCAGGTCAGGGTTAATCACGAAAGACTGGCCCAGCAGGGTCACTTCGGACAGGAATTTCTTCATCCGGCCGACGATCATCTTTTCGATCACTTGCTCGGGCTTGCCGGATTCGCGGGCTTGCTCGGTCAGAACGGCTTTTTCACGCTCGACAACAGCCGGATCCAGATCATCCTCGGACAAGGACGCCGGGTTTACAGCGGCAATGTGCATGGCGACCTGACGGCCGAATGCCTCGTTGTCGCCTTTCAGCGCAACCAGCACGCCGATTTTGCCCATACCGTCTGTCACGGCGTTGTGTACATAGGACACAACCTGTTCGCCTTCCAAAACGGCCATACGGCGCACGGACATGTTTTCACCAATCACGGCAATCTTATCGGTGACAACTTCTGCGACAGTCTTACCACCCATATCGGCAGCAAGCAGCGCGTCAATATCATCAACAGTCAAGGCAACTTTGGCGATCCCGCCTACCATTGTTTGAAACTCAGCATTTTTACCAACAAAGTCGGTTTCCGAGTTCACTTCGACCGCAACACCCTTGCCGCCTTCTACACAAACTGCCACCAGACCTTCGGCAGCCGTACGGCCCGATTTCTTGGCCGCTTTGGCCAGACCTTTGGTGCGCAGCCAGTCAACCGCAGCTTCCATGTCACCGTCGTTTTCGACCAGTGCTTTTTTTGCGTCCATCATGCCAGCGCCAGTGCTGTCACGAAGCTCTTTTACCAATGCAGCTGTAATCGCCATCATCGATCTCCTGAAATAAATAACATGTACGGGTGCGGCCAAAACCGCACCCCTGTTTTCTTAAGCGTCGGCAGCCTTGGCTTCTTCGGCTTTGGGTTCTTCTGCTTTGGCTTCCTCGGCAGCAGGGGCTTCTTCAGCCACGACTTCCTCGACAGGTGCCTCTTCCATTGCGCCCAGATCGATACCGGCTGCGCCCATTTGCGCGGTCATGCCGTCCAGCGCCGCACGGGCCACCAGATCGGTATAAAGCGCAATCGCGCGCGCCGCGTCGTCGTTGCCCGGGATGATGTAGTCGATGCCATCAGGGTTACAGTTGGAATCAACCACAGCCACAACAGGAATGCCCAGCTTGTTGGCTTCGGCAATGGCCAGATCTTCTTTGCGAACATCAATCACAAAGATCAGGTCAGGCGTGGTGCCCATTTCGCGGATGCCACCCAGGCTGGCTTGCAGTTTTGTCTGCTCGCGCTCGATGCCCAGACGCTCTTTCTTGGTCAGACCCTCGGCGCCGCCTTCCAGCAGTTCGTCATGGTCTTTCAAGCGTTTGATCGATTTCGAAATGGTCTGCCAGTTGGTCAGCGTGCCGCCCAGCCAACGGTGGTTCATGTAATACTGTGCGCATTTTTCTGCAGCATCGGCAACCGGGCCAGCGGCCTGGCGTTTGGTGCCGACGAACAGGATGCGGCCGCCCTTGGCAGCAACATCGCGAACGGCCTGCAGGGCCTGGTCCAGCATTGGAACAGTTTGCGTCAGGTCCATGATGTGGATGCCATTACGCGCGCCATAGATAAACGGACCCATTTTAGGGTTCCAGCGTTGTGTCTGGTGGCCAAAGTGTACGCCAGCTTCAAGCAGCTGTCGCATGGTAAATTCAGGAAGCGCCATGCTTATAATCCTTTTCCGGTTTCGTTGCCTAGGGCGGGGTAATCAGGGCATATGCCCAACCGGCGGACCTAAACGGGATTTCTCCCCGTCTTGGCCCAGCCCCGCCTGCGGAGTTGATTTCGCGCGTATACAAAGGGGGTAAGTGATGCGCAAGCCCTATTTTGCAGGATGATCCGGCAAACTTAGGTCCTGAGCCTAGAAAAACACCCGCTCAAAGAACCAGTATGCGCCGATGATTGCGATAACCAGTGATGCCGG
>CAZIDQ010000197.1:0-4859 GCA_964538015.1 uncultured Marinosulfonomonas sp. | reverse complement strand
TCGGTATAAGCAGCAGTCGCGTTACGGGCGTTGAATTCATCAAACAACAGCCAATTGTCGCGCTGTGACTCTCCGACATGGGTGATCGCCACGCTTAGGCTTTCGCCCTGTTTGATTGCCGCGCGGGTTTCCTGTGCGATGGTCAAAAGGTAGCCGTAAACATCCCCCATCCCTTCGGGCCACGGCAGGCTGACAGGCCCATGCCCCGGCACCACGCGTTCGGCTTTGAACCCCTGCAATTCGTCCAGCACCCCCAGCCATCCGGTGATCGAGCCATCCAGCGCCGGCGTGTGTTCGGCGAACACCAGATCGCCAGCCCATAGGGTGCCGGTCAGATCATCAAACAGGCGCAGATCATTGTCAGTATGGGCCGTCGGTGTTTGGGCAAAGTGCAAGATACGCCCACCCAGATCAATTTCGCCAATGCCGGTTGTCAGGGCATCTACCGGCACCACATTTGACAGGATCATCCGCTGCGCCCCGATCAGGCGACCGTAATTTGCCTGATAGGTTTCGGCGCGACTGGCCAGCGCGGCGGGCAGGTTTTCATGCGCCACAATCTGCGCGCCCATATCCATAAACAAAGACGCGCCCATCACATGATCCGGGTGCATATGGGTCAGTACCAGATATTTGACCGGCAGATCGCTTACCTGCCGGATTGCCACCAACAACCGTTCCGCCACATCGCGCGAGCCGCCCGCATCAATCACCGCAATCGCATCCTGCCCCACCACAAAGCCGATATTCGCCAGATCACCGGCATTTTGCGGCGTTGCAATTTCATGCAGGCCTTTGTGCATCCAGATTCCATCGGCAATTTCGGTCACAGGCAGCGGCGTAATATCAGGGATTTCACAAGCCTGATTTGTGATCGTCAAATCGGGGTGTTGCTTCTGCCAATCCTCTATCCGCATATCCGCCGATGCCTCGCATTCAGTCTGGCTACCCACAGCCGTTTGCGGCAGCATACGCGTTGCACAAACCACCGGATCACCGGCCAGACATACCGTCAAAACTAGCTCGATCATCGCGCACCGCCTTTTGCCAAATTTCCGCTGTCCCGAAGTATAGACGCAGCCGCAAATCCGCGTTTTCACCATATCGTGACCGTTTTTCAGGGGTAATCCCCGCAAAACCCCCTGAAAAGCGGACCAATGTCCAATTTACAGACCCGTCAATATGTGCCTGCATTGCACTAACGCGACAGAAATTCCGACCCACCAAGGAGACGCAGATGAAAAGATTGCTGATAAGCGCAGCCATGGCCGCACTGATGTCCACAGGCGCGATTGCAGGCGAAGCGGTGAAAAACCCGCTGGTCAACGGCGAAACATGGACTGATCTAAAATACGACGTGGTCGAGGATATGCCCTTGATCCAGAGTGATGATCTGTTCACACTGGACGCCCCGTTTCGCGCCTTTGACGCGGCAACAGTGCCGGTGCATATCACCCAGCTCGAAGGATCAGAGGCGCGGATCGAAAAGCTGATCCTAGTGGTGGATGAAAACCCTTCGCCAGTGGTGGCCGAATTCACATTTGGCAAAAACATGGGCGCGCTGGATTTTGAAACGCGGGTCCGGGTCAATTCCTATTCCAACGTGCGGGCCATCGGCATTACAGAAGGCGGAGATGCCTATATGACGGGACGGTATGTCAAGGCCTCGGGCGGCTGTTCGGCCCCCGCCAGCAAGGATGCCGCCGCAGCACTAGCCTCCCTTGGGAAAATGAAAATCCGCCAGTTTGATGATCTGGTTCAACCCACGCAATCAAGCGCGGACCTGACCGGCCAGCGCCGTGTGGCGCAGATCATGATCAAGCACCCGAACTATTCCGGTCTGTCGCGTGACCAGATCACTCATCTGTTCGTGTTGGCGCGATTCATTGATGTGCTTGAGGTCTATCAGGGTGACGATCTGTTGTTCAAAATGGAGGCCGGAATTTCGATCAGCGAGGATCCCTCGTTTCGCTTTACCTATATCGATAACGGCTCGGACACCCTGCGCATCTATGCCGAGGACACCGAGGGCGAAGTGTTCGAGCAAACTTTCCCGAAAGACAAAATCGCGATGTAACCTAAAAACAGCGCATTTCCGCTTCGGCCTGTGCGCGGCGTAAATCCCGAACGGCGCCTTTTGATATTTCGGTGCTGCGAAACAATGCGGTTTTCTCGCCGCTGGTTTGCAGCATCCGCAACACGGTTTCGGCGCTGACGTAATCATCATAAGGCAGGATTGACGCAATCACGTCGATGGAGCAGGAACAGCGCCGCAAAACATCGCGGGTTTCGCCATTCACCGCCATGCAGGCGAACACATATTCGGCGCGGGCCTCGGTCGGGTAATCGTTCAGCGGCAGTAAACTGTCTGCCTGCGCGGCCCCTGCCAGCATCACCCATATCCAGATTGCATACCGCATCCGGCTATTCCCGATCCACAAGGGAAGAATAGCGCATGGTTTCCCGATAGAGGTTTTTGCCGTCAACCATCGGGGTTTGGGCCGAAAACAGTGCAAAGCCCCCCGGCACATCATCAGACACAACAAAAGTCAGCGTAAGATCTGCAAAATCCCCCATCCGAGCCGCGTTTTTGTCATTCCGGAACGGCTGAAAAGTAATGCGCGTTGCGGGTATGGATTTGTCGTCGATTGCAATGGTCGTTGGCATCACCTGCCCGCCCGAGCGCAGTGATTCCTTAATCCGGTTGCGCAGGTAGAACGGGCTGCCGCCAGTGATCTGCGCCATCGAGCGCAGGGCAGATTCCAGAAAGGCCATCACCAGCGGGTTGCCCGCCTCCACCGGAAAGGGCGTTTTGTTGCGCAGGGTGCCATTGTCGCGCATTTCCAGAATGGCCTCATTCCCGCCGGTTTCGCCCCCCACAACACTCAGCGAAACCAATCCGTTTTCGATCGGGTGCAGCCCGCTGTCCTTGGGGCCAAGGCGCATATGGTCATAGGTGACGGTTTTTTGCTGCGGGATGTTGTCCAGAACGCCGGTTGAAAACACCAGATCCGTGGCGCGATCTGCCCGCCCCTGAATTGGCAGCACAAACAGCAGGGAAAAGGCAAGCGCCAGAAATGGATAGCGAACAATCATGTGGACCCTTTCATCAGCACATCCCCTATCGTCCTAGCGCAATGATCTGCTCGGCGGTATCGGCAAAAGGTCGGTATCCGCAACCCTCATTGCACGCCCCAGCGCACCAGCGAACGAAGCGCCTGCAGTTCGACCGGTTTGGTCAAAACCTCGGTCCCCATCCGGCGCGCCCTTTGTTCAAGGTTCTTGCTGCGGTCGGCCGTCACCAGAATACCGGGGATATTCAGGCCAACCGACTGGCGCAGGGTGTGGATCGCCGTAAGCCCCGTGTCATCGCCATCCAGATGGTAATCCGCGATGATGATATCGGGCGGCACGCCCAGTTCATCCACCAAAAACAACAGCTCTTGCGTTGATTTGGCGGGGATAACGCTGATCCCCCAGCGCTCGAGCGTGCCGGTCATGGCGTGCAACACTTCTTTGTCATTTTCCACCAGAACGGCCAGAACATCGTTCTCTTGGTCTTCAATCTGCTCGCGGCTATCTGGCGGTGACATCACAGGGGCCACCACCTGCTGCGAACGCTCAAGTTCGACCGAAAACACCGACCCTTGCCTTGGTTCCGAGGCAAATTGCAAATCATGCCCCAACTGTAAACAAGCGCGTTCGACAAAGGACAGCCCCAACCCCATTCCCTGATCCGCGCGCCCAAGGGCCAAACGCTGGAATTCCTCGAATATGCGGTGATGATCACGTTTGGCGATGCCGATACCGGTATCAAACACCTGTATAATTGCGCGGTTCCCATTGCGTCGGCAGCCCAGCAACACCTTGCCGGTTTCTGTGTATTTCACCGCATTGGAAACCAGATTCTGGATGATCCGGTGTAGATACCGCTGGTCGCTAACCACGGTCAGAGAAGACGGTACAACCCGCAAATCAACACCTTTGCTAAAAGCAATCTGCTCGTATTCCGCCTGTAACGGCTCCAGAACCGAACTGATCGGGAAGTGCGATATCGTAAATTCCGCACCCGACGCATCAAGGCGCGACAGGTCAAGCAAAGCGTCCAGAATAGATTCAACCGAGTTGAAGGACTGGTTCAATCGTTCAGCGACCTCGACTTGCGGCTCTTTAAGATCAGTCTGTAACAGATTGGCTAAAAACAATTTTGCGGCATTCAATGGTTGCAATAAATCATGACTGGCAGCCGCCAGAAACCGGGTTTTGGACAGGTTGGCGGCTTCGGCGTCTTCCTTGGCCTCGCGCAATTCCTGCTCGGTTTGCTGCTGCTCGCGGGTTTTTCGCAACAGCTCTTTGTTGGCCTCGACCAGTTCCGAGGTTCGCTCGCGTACATTCTGCTCCAGCGTATCTTTGGCCACCGAAAGGGCTTCGGTTGCATTGCGTTCCGCCGTGACGTCCGTGAAGCTGACAACAAACCCGCCATCGGGCAATTTGCGAAAACTGGCATCAATGATCGTTCCATCAAATCGATGCAGTTCCAGTTGCAGCTTGCGATGGGTAATCTTGTCCCCCATCCACGGCAAGAATTCCTGCCGTAACAGGTTGCTGTTTATAATCCTGTTCTTTTCAAGATAATCCAGAATGGTCTTTAGCGGCGTGCCGTTCTGGCTCATATGGAACGGCAAAGACAACAGTTCGCCAAAGCCGCTGTTGCTGGCCACCAGCAGATGTTTGGCGTCAAAAGTGCAAACGCCCTGACTCATGTGATCAATCGTGGCGCGGGCCAAGCGGGCCTGTTCGTCCAGCACCTTTTTACCCTGACTGCGTTGCTCGCGAACCATTTTGGTAATGTCGGTGTG
>CAZIDQ010000196.1:0-4869 GCA_964538015.1 uncultured Marinosulfonomonas sp. | reverse complement strand
CTCTGGACCTGATCCGGCGGCTGCGTGAACGCGGGGCCACTGTGGTGCCGGTTCTGACGCGGGCGGCTGAGGAGTTTGTCACGCCGCTGTCCACCTCGGCATTGGCGGCGCAGAAAGTGTATCGCGATCTGTTTGATCTGACGGACGAGGCCGAGATGGGGCATATCGAACTGTCCCGCGATGCCGATCTGGTGGTGGTGGCCCCGGCCACGGCCGATCTGATGGGCAAGATGGCGGCGGGGCTGGCGAATGATCTGGCCTCGACCCTGTTGATGGCCACCGACAAGCGGGTGCTGATTGCACCGGCGATGAATGTGCGGATGTGGGAACATCCAGCGACCCAAAGGAACATTGAAACCCTGAAAGGCGATGGTGTGCTGTTTGTCGGCCCGAACGAGGGCAACATGGCCTGTGGCGAATTCGGCCCCGGGCGCATGGCCGAACCCCTGGAAATTGTCGCGGCGGTGCAGGCGGCGATTGCGGATGGGCCGCTGCGTGGCAAGCATGTGCTGGTGACTTCGGGCCCAACACACGAGCCGATTGATCCGGTACGTTACATCGCCAACCGCTCCAGCGGGGCGCAGGGCACAGCGATTGCGCGGGCGCTGGCGGCGCTGGGGGCCGAGGTGACGTTTGTCACGGGGCCAGCGGATGTGGCGCGACCCGAAGGGGTGCGGGTGATCGAGGTGCAGACGGCGCGGGAAATGCTGGAGGCGGTGCAGGGGGCTTTGCCTGCGGATGCGGCGGTGTTTGCGGCGGCGGTGGCGGATTGGCGGGTGAAAAACGCATCCATTTCCAAGATGAAGAAGGATGGCAAGGGCAGCCTGCCCGAGCTGGAGTTTGTCGAGAACCCCGATATTCTGGCCACGGTCAGCCAGATGGAAAAGGGACGGCCTGCGCTGGTGGTGGGCTTTGCGGCGGAAACGGATGATGTGGTTGCCAATGCGGTGGCCAAGCGCGAACGCAAAGCGTGTGACTGGATTGTCGCCAACGATGTGTCGCCGGAAACAGGGATCATGGGCGGCGTTGAGAACGCGGTGGTGGTGATCACGGACGGTGGGGCCGATGTTTGGCCACGCATGGGTAAGGATCAGGTGGCTCAGCGGCTGGCGGCGGCGATTGCCAAAGCGTTGGGATAAGAGACTCTATGCGCTGCCGCGCGGGGGATATTGTATGGAACAAAGATGGGGATGATGGCGTGGTAACTGTGAGCTTTGCATGGCTTGAAGGGGCAGATCAGGCACTGGGTTTGCCGTCCTATGAAACGGCGGGCGCGGCGGGTGCGGATTTGCGGGCGAATTTCCCCGAGGGTGAGCGCGGTGGATTGGTGATTGAGGCCGGAGCGCGGGCGCTGGTGTCGACAGGGTTAAGGTTGGAAATACCGCTTGGCTATGAGGTGCAGGTCAGGCCGCGTTCGGGGTTGGCGTTAAAGCACGGGATCACCCTGCCCAACAGTCCGGGCACGATTGACAGCGATTATCGCGGGCCGTTGGGGGTGATCCTGCTGAACGCGGGGGATCAACCCTTTACCGTAAATCACGGTGATAGAATTGCGCAGATGGTGGTGGCCCCTGTGGTGCAGGCACGGTTTGAACTGGTCGCGGAGCTGGGCGAAACAGCACGCGGCGAAGGTGGCTTTGGGTCAACGGGGCGCGGTTAGTGGGCGTTGTTCTGGCGTTGATGGCGGGCCTTTGGGGTTTGGGTGCTGTGATGAAGGTGGCACAGGCAAAGCGTTGGTTCCTGGTTGGGTTGATTTACGCGGCAGTGGTGGTTGCCCATCTGGTGTTGCCCGATGGCGCGCCTTTGCGCGTGGCCACTGGCGGGTCGGTGCGGCCGTGGCTGATTTTGGGCGGAATCCTTGCCGTAGCGGTTGCGTATCGCGCCGTTCTGCGTCAGCTTCGCGCCAAAGCCAAGGACAGAGTTGCCGAGATGACTGAAACTACACCCAAGCCCACCTTTTCCAATGTCGAGTTGGACCGTTACGCCCGCCATATCATGTTGCGCGAGATCGGCGGGGCGGGGCAGAAGAAGTTGAAAAACGCCCGTGTGCTGGTGATCGGGGCTGGCGGGCTGGGATCACCCGTGCTGCTGTATCTGGCGGCGGCGGGTGTGGGGACCATCGGCATTGTCGATGATGACGCGGTGGACAATTCCAACCTGCAACGTCAAGTCATCCATCGGGACGCTGATATCGGTATGCCCAAGGTGTTTTCGGCTGAGGCGGCAATGAAGGCACAGAACCCGAAGATCGAGGTGCATCCCTATCACCGGCGACTGGATCAGGAAAACGCCGCCGACCTGTTTGCAGACTATGATCTGGTGCTGGACGGGACCGATAATTTTGACACCCGCTATCTGGTGAATCGTACTTGTGTGGCGCTGGGCTTGCCGCTGATTGCCGGTGCGATCACACAGTGGGAGGGGCAGATCAGCGTCTATCATCCGGCCAAGGGCGCGCCCTGCTATCAATGCGTGTTCCCCGAGGCCCCCGCCGCCGGACTGGCGCCGAGTTGCGCCGAGGCCGGTGTGGTTGGTCCGCTGCCCGGTGTGATTGGTACAATGATGGCGGTCGAAGCGGTGAAAGAAATAACAGGCGCCGGTGCGCCGCTAAAAGGCGAGATGCTGATTTATGATGCGCTCTATGCCGAAACGCGCAAGATCGGTATCAAGCCGCGCCCCGATTGCCCGATTTGCAGCGGGAAATCGGTTTAATTTCCTTGCCTTGGGCGGGGGATTAACCATACTCGCGATCAACGTATAACCAACCTTGGGGGATTCCTTTATGAAACTGCTTGCATCACTTGCTGCCGTCGCCACGGCTGCATTTACAACAATGGCCATCGCTGCTGACCTGCCCGATCTGGGCGGCAAAGAGGTGGTTGTTGTCACTGAAAACGCCTATCCGCCACTGCAGTTTATGGATCCGAAAACAAGCGAGGCGATTGGTTGGGAATATGACGCCATGGCCGAAATTGCCAAGCGGATCAACATCAAGGTGACCTATGAAAACATCAGCTGGGATGCGATGATTCCGGCGGTGTCGGAAGCACAGTTTGATCTGGGCATGACCGGGATCACCATCCGCGATGACCGCAAGGAAAAGGTGGATTTCTCTGACGCTTATATGCGCAGCGAAATGGTGATGATGGTGAAGGGTGACGAAGACAGGTTCAACGATGCCGCCAGCTTTGCCGCCAATGACGATCTGCTGATGGCCGCACAGCCCGGCACCACGCCGTTCTATGTCGGTGTTTACGAGGTGCTGGACGGCAATGAATCCAACCCGCGCATCAAGCTGTTTGAAACCTTCGGTGCAACCGTTCAGGCGCTAAAAACCGGCGATGTCGATCTGGTGCTGACGGATGGCACAGCGGGGGCCGGATATGTGGACGCCTCTGACGGCGGGCTAAAGATCATTGGCGATAAACTGGGCACCGAAGATTTCGGATTCATCTTTCCCAAAGGCTCGGATCTGGTTGGACCGATCAATGCCGCGATTGCCGATATGAAGGCAGATGGCACCATTGATGCGCTGAACAAGAAATGGTTCCTTGATTACAAAATGGGCGGTTAAACGTCTGAAATAAAAAGGATTGCCCCGGCCGGATGTGCCGGGGCTTTTGGTTAATGATTACACCCCCTTCCCAAGACAAGGATTTCCCCTATTGGCTGGTTCTGGCCGGTGGTCTGGGCGTCTATCTGATGTATCGCGTGGTCGCGGATGACCTGTATGCGCAAGTTTTGAACACCCTGTCACGCGGCATCGGCATGACGATTTTCGTCACCTTGGTGGCCTTTACCATGGCGTCGTTTTTCGGGCTGTTGCTGGCGGTTGGCACCATGTCGCGGTTCATTGTTTTCCGGCAGGTCGCACGGTTTTATATCGAGATTATTCGCGGTATTCCGATGATCGTTCTGCTGCTGTATGTGGCCTTTGTGTTCGGTCCGGCACTGGTGCATTTCTGGAACTGGATTGCCGAGGGGCTGGGGTTTGATCCGATCCGCACGCGGGATTTTTCGCTAATGTGGCGGGCGATTATTGCGTTGATGATTGGTTATTCGGCGTTTATCGCCGAGGTGTTCCGCGCTGGTCTGATGTCGGTGGACGAGGGTCAGATCGAGGCGTCAAAAGCGCTGGGATTAAGTGGCTGGCACCGCTTCCGGTTTATCGTTTTTCCGCAGGCATTCCGGACTATCATGCCACCGCTTGGCAATGATTTTATTGCGATGATCAAGGATTCATCGCTGGTCTCGGTGCTGGGTGTTTCGGATATTGCGCAATTGGGCAAGGTGACTGCCGCCGGTAATTTCCGCTATTTTGAAACCTATAATGTGGTGGCGCTTTTGTATCTGGTGATGACGGTTTCCCTGTCCCTGCTGTTGCGGCGGCTGGAACGCAAGATGCGGTCGAAATACCCGTAAGGGCTGGACCTTGCTTTGCCGTGGTCCTAGCGTGGCGGGCAAAGGAGACTTCCCCATGACCAACCCGCTTTTGTCCCGCTGGGACACGCTGTTCCAACTGCCCCCCTTTGCCAATATTCGGGATGACGACTTCGCGCCCGCGTTTGATGCAGCGATGGCCGAGGCGCGGGCGAACATCGCGGGGATTGCCGAAAATTACGATGCCCCGACATTTTCAAACACCATCGAGACGCTGGAGCTGGCCGAGGAATCGTTGGGCCGTGTTCTGTCGGTATTCTACAATCTGGCCGGTGCGGACAGCACCGAAAAACGCGAGGAACTGCAGCGGGATTTTTCACCGAAACTGGCTGCCTATTCTTCGGAAATCAGCATGAACGAGGCACTGTTCCAGCGGGTGGAAACCCTGTGGCAACAGCGCGATGATCTGGGCCTGACGGACGAACAGGC
>CAZIDQ010000195.1:0-4889 GCA_964538015.1 uncultured Marinosulfonomonas sp. | reverse complement strand
GTTGACGGGTACGATTAATGCGGGTTTGCAGGGCGTGGATTTGGTGGGGTATTGGTTGCGTATTACACTTACTAATTATGTCTGGGTGGCCAAGTATCCCTGTTGGCCTAGTGTCCGGCGGTGTTCCAGCCACAAGATAGAGTAAAAATATACTTGCCAGAATCTCTTGATCCGGCCATGTTGTTACGGAATATACAGAATAAAACGCGAAAGACCGTAACAAACGGTTGGCGCAACGAGGCAGTTATCAGGACGAGATGAACAGATGGCAGTGGAAAAGACAAGAATAGACCAGTTGATCGGCGATCACGCTCTGCGGCTGTCGGAACGGCTTCAGGCGCATCGGGCGCAGCTGTTTCCGCCAAACGCGCAAAAGGAGCTGCGCAAATTCACCTCGGGCGAAGTGGCCGAGCTGTTGGGCGTCAAGGATGCCTATCTGCGCAAGCTGCATCTGGACGGCAAAGGCCCCTCGCCCGAAATCCGCACCGGCGGGCGGCGGTACTATTCGCCAAATGACATTCAGGCCTTGCGCGAATTTCTGGAAGTCGGGGCCAAAACCCCCGGCACCTATTTGCCCGGACGCCGTGAAGGCAACCATTTGCAGGTGATCACCGTGATCAACTTCAAGGGTGGGTCCGGCAAAACCACAACCGCCGCGCATCTGGCACAAAAGATGGCGCTGGACGGGTATCGGGTGTTGGGCATTGATCTGGACCCGCAGGCCAGCCTGTCGGCGCTGCACGGGTTCCAGCCGGAATTTGACCTGCTGGATGGCGGCACATTGTATGACGCAATCCGCTATGAGGACCCCCTGCCCCTTCGCGATGTGATTCAGAAAACCTATTTTACCAACCTTGATCTGATCCCCGGCAATCTGGATCTGATGGAGTTTGAACACGACACCCCGCGCGCGCTGGCGCAACGGGACGGCAACCTTTTCTTTACCAGAGTCGGCGATGCGCTGATGGATGTGGAAAAGGAATACGACGTGGTGGTGATGGACTGCCCGCCGCAGCTGGGGTTCTTGACAATGTCGGCCCTGTCGGCGGCAACTTCGGTTCTGGTGACGGTGCATCCGCAGATGCTGGACGTAATGAGCATGTGCCAGTTCCTGCTGATGACGTCCAACTTGCTGGGCGTGGTGTCCGAGGCGGGCGGCGACATGTCCTATGACTGGATGCGTTATGTTATAACACGTTACGAGCCCGGTGACGGGCCGCAAAACCAGATGGTCAGTTTCATGCGCTCGATGTTCGGGGAAAATGTGCTGAACCATCCGGTGCTGAAATCCACCGCCATTTCCGATGCGGGGCTGACCAAGCAGACGCTTTACGAGGTCGAGAAAAGCCAGTTCACCCGCACCACCTATGAACGGGCAATGGAGAGCCTGAACGCGGTGAACAACGAAATCGAACAACTGGTGCAAGCAGCATGGGGGCGTGGTGATGGCGCGTAAGGATATCCTGAAAGGGCTGATGGAGGCCCCCAAAACCGATGATACCCCCCCTGCCCGCGTGGATGCGGCCAAGCCGCGTTACACCACCGGCGCCATTGGTGCGGTCAGCCAGTCGATTGCCGATCTGAAACGCCGCTCGGTGATCGAGGTAGACCCGCGCCTGATCGACACCGCTGGTCTGCACGACCGTCTGGGCGAAGATGGCGATCTGGCGGCGCTGGTTGACTCGATCCGCGAATATGGCCAGCAGGTGCCGGTTCTGTTGCGTCCCAATCCGAATGATGCCGAACGCTATCAGGTGGTTTATGGCCGCCGCCGCGTGGCCGCATTGAAACAGCTGGGCCAGCCGGTCAAGGCGCTGGTGCGGGTTCTGGATGATCGCGAGCTGGTGATTGCCCAGGGACAGGAAAACAGTGCCCGCAAGGATCTGACGTTCATTGAAAAGGCAAATTTTGCCCGCCAGATGGTGGCGGCAGGGTACGAGCGCAAGGTGATTGGTGATGCGCTGCATATGGATAAAACCCTGATCTCGCGGATGTTGAGCGTGGCCGAACGTGTACCCGAAGCCCTGATCGATGTGATCGGCGCAGCGCCGGCTGTTGGTCGCGATCGCTGGTTGGCACTGGCAAATCTGGTAGGCGATAGCGATGACGCGGTGGGGCTGGCGATTGGCAAAACCTCGGACAAACGGTTCGAGGCGGTAATGCGGGGCCTAAGCAAGCCCAAGACACAAAAACCGAAACCGCAGCAGACCGCAGAACGATTGCGCAGCGACAGCGGTGCGGAAATCGCGACCGCCAGCCGCAAGGCGGGCAGGGTGGTTCTGACCATCAATAGCAAAAATGCCGACGGGTTTGATGACTGGCTTGTCACCCATCTGGCCGAAATTCACCGGAACTGGAAAGACAGCACCGGTGGGTAAACAACGAGTAGAGCAGCAACAAAGGAGGCACGAAAAGACAGGACGGTAAAAGAAAAGCCCCCGAGAAATTAATCCCGAGAGGCCTTTGGTTCGTTATTCGCACTTCCGAATCTAGGTACAGAGTTGACAGCTGTCAACAGGCGTCGGACTCCGGCGGGCAAAAAAGTTTTGTCTCGTGATAAATGAATGGAACGATTGACAACGACGCCCTTTGGGCAGCGGCCGATGACGGCTGGCCTGATGCAGGCCATGCAGGCGGCAACAGGACCGGCCAGCGTGCCGCATCTGAACAAATGGGAACTGTTTCGCACCCTGTGTGTGGCCCGCACCGCTTTCAATGTGACGGACCGCGATTTGACGGTGCTGAACGCGTTGCTGTCCTTTCATCAGGACACCAACCTGTCGGACAATGACAATCTGATTGTATTTCCCTCGAATGTATCGCTGGCGGAACGCGCCCATGGCATGGCAGAAAGCACTTTGCGCCGCCATTTGGCCGCTTTGGTGAACGCCGGCCTGATCCTGCGCCACGACAGCCCCAACGGCAAACGCTATGCCGCGCGTGGCGAAGGCGGGCAGGTGGTTCTTGCCTTTGGGTTCGATCTACGCCCGCTGTTGGTGCGCGCAGGCGAAATTAACAACGCGGCCACCGAAATCCGTGCAGCCGAAGAACACCGCAAGCGCGCCAGAGAAGCGGTAACGCTCTTAAAGCGGGATGCGCTAAAGCTGGTGCAATACGGACGCGAGAGCAGCACACAGGGGCCGTGGGAGGGGTTTGAAACCGCCCTACTGGCTATTCACAAGCAGATGCGGCGAAACCTGTTGGGAGAAGTGCTGGAATCCCTGAAGGGGCAGCTGGAAAACTTGCTGGATAAGATCCGTAATGCACTGACTAAAACAAAAGAAATGAGCGGCAGCGACGGCAATACCGAGCGCCACTATCATAATTCAAATAAAGACTCTTATGAATCTGAACTTTGCCAAGAAAAGGCAAAAGGCGGAGTTTCGCCAGAACCTGAACCCGAGGTGCCGGTGGGAAGGACAGAGCCTAATATTCCGTTGGCGCTGGTACTAAAGGCCTGTCCGGATATAGAACCCTATTCGCAGTATCCAGTACGCCATTGGCATGAACTGGTGGCGTTGGCCGCTTTTGTACGCGGAATGATGGGGATCAGCGAAGACGCCTGGCAACAAGCGCAAAGGGCAATGGGGCCAGAGGTAGCTGCGGTCACTGTAGCGGGCATTTTGCAGCGGATTAGCGATATCAAATCGCCCGGCGGATACTTGCGGGCGTTAACGCGCAAGGCCGAAGCAGGTGCGTTTTCACCGGGCCCGATGATCATGGCACTGTTGCGACCCGAAATGCAGGCGGCCTAAAGTTGACAGCTGTCAACCGCATAGGGCAGGGCGTTATAACGCGTCCAGTATTCCGCGCGATTGCGGCAGCAGCTTTAGTGATTTCTCAATCCGCTGTCCCCATTTTGGCCCACTGGACAGGGCGTCGTCATAGGCCTCTTTCAATTCGTCGGGGCGGTCTTGGGCCAGAACCCGTATCAGGAATTCGGCCTGCATCCGGTCCTTGTGTGCCTTTAGGCTGTCGGCCCCGTCACGCCGCCGGTCTGCGACGATCAGCTTGTGGATGGCAAAGCGTTCAGGGCGCGGAACCTGCACAAGGATCCCGCTGCGATAAACCGCGATGGCAGGCACCGGTTCGGCGATTAGGTAATTCAGGTGGTGTAGCGAATGGGCGTCGACGCCAAGGGCGGGCAGGGGGCGGATACCTTCGTCATCCTCGAATGACGGTGTCAGGAATTCGACCAGCAATTCGTTGCGCGTTTGTTGCCAGCGCCAGACCTTTTCCTGTTCCAGACTGGGCACCGGCGCAAAGGAAAAATCCCCCAGCACCTTTTGCAGCGGCGGGGACACGGTATCCTGCAAGGCCAAAGACAGGCGCTCGAAACTGGCGATGTCCAGATCGCCGGTCTGGGCCATCTGGTCAAAGGAATAGCGCACGCCAAGGGTGCCCTCATACAGACGAAAAGCGTGGGTGCCGACAATGGTACCACCCAGCCGGAATACACCGGCGCGCGACATCGCCGAAAGCAGGCTGCCGGTGGTGGCATCAATGCCTAAAAACCCTTCGGCACGCAGGATACGGATCAGGCGCGCGCGGTGTTTGCGGCGGTCCTGACTGGCGGTGGTCAGCGCCTTTTTTTGTTCCAGCCTCTGGCGTAATTCCGGGCTGTCCTCGCCAATATAGGTTTTGCGCACGTCCTGACCGATGCGGTAACTGTCGTACCAGTAGGTTTTGCCATTGCGCTTTACAGGGGTAGGCGCGCCCCGGATTTCCGAAACGGCTTCGTCCTGCCACGAGCGTAAAAGATCGAGATAGGCGGCGTGGGCAACGGGTGTGTGGCGATTGATCATTGTGCGTACTCAACAAAGATATTTTTGTTGAATATAGCGCGATGTTCAACAAAATCAAATTTGTTGGACATCGGGGTGGCAATG
>CAZIDQ010000194.1:0-4893 GCA_964538015.1 uncultured Marinosulfonomonas sp. | reverse complement strand
GCAAATCAAATCGACTATGCCCAGTTTGATTTCACCTTTGGTCCGGTGGTCATTTGTACCCCGACCGGCATCAAGGTTATTTATCCCGGCGACACCAACAACGGCGATACAGGCGGGACTTGGGTAAAATGCCCGCTTTGTGTCGCCGCGACATCGCCGTTTCTGGTTCCGGTGTCCTTTGATGCGGTTGATCTACAGCTTCGAACCGGTTCTTACATGGCCGTTTGTGCTGCAGAAAACGAGGTGGTCAAATCTGCCCCCCGTTATATCCAGCGCCCAGTTCGCGCGCCCCCTTTTGGTTCTTTGATCTAACACAATCCCAAACCACGCCACGTCCAGAACCGATCGCGCACAACCGTGCCGATCCGGATCGTGGCCGAATTAAAGAACCAAAAAGGGTTATCAAAATGCAACGTAGAAATTTTCTGATGGGGACAACCGGCATGCTGGCCGGTGGGGTTTTTCTGGCAGGTCAGGCCAATGCGGAAATGAAAATGGTTCCGCCATGGGTATGGACCGCGGAACACGGGTTAACCGGAAATCTGGTAAAGGACAGCGATCCTTCGACAGATGATCTGGCCAAATTCCCCCGCTGCGCCTATTGCGGCATGTCCACCACCAAATGGAGCCACACGCGCCATGTGGTCCAATACGAGGATGACTCCTCGGAGGCGACATGTTCGATCCGCTGTCTGTCCATTTCGCTGTCGCTTAATCTGGACCGCAACCCGAAGAATATCTGGGTCGGCGATGCCGGTGCCGACAGCGAAATCAAGCCATTGGTCAAGGTCGAGGATGCGGTCTATGCGCTGCAACCGGGCATGATGGGTACCATGACAGCCAACCGCAAATGGGCCTTTGGCGACAAGGCCAAAGCCCAAGCAACCGGCGGTCAGTTGTTGAACTTTGAAGAGGCCTTGATTGCCGCTTACAAGGATCAGGCGATGGATACCCTGATGATCCGCAAACGCCGCGCCGAAAAGCGGGCGCATATGGCGCAGAAAATGCAGGACAGCTCGAACTAGGGAATTCCCTTTGTCCAGACGGGTGCCAGCCGGACGGGTTGGCACCCGCACCCAGCCATATCATTTGATAGGTCATGCCATGTGTAACCATCCCAAATACCCGACCCGCCGCCGCCTGCTGCAATTGGGGGCCAGCGCAATGATGCTGCTTCCCGCATTGCCATCACTGGCAACCGAAAAACCACAGGTGGCGACCGTTCTGGACCTGCCCAAACCCGGCTTTCGCGATGCCTGTCCGGTGTGCGGCATGTTCCCCGAAAAATACCCCGACTGGGTGGCCACCGTGTTGTTTAAAGACGGTTATGCCGACCATTTTGACGGGGCCAAGGATTTGTTTAAATACCTGCACGACATGCCCAAATATGCCAGCGGGCGCAAACCCGAGCAGATCGCCGCAATCGGCGTGACCGGATACTACGCCGCCGAAATGATCGACGCACGCCAAGCCATCTATGTGATCGGGTCGGATGTTCTGGGCCCAATGGGGCATGAACTGGTTCCCCACCCCGACATGTATGATGCCGACGCCTTTTTTGTCGATCACGCCGGTGTTAAAATGGTCCGGTTCGACGAAACCACCACCGCCATGATGCGCGGGCTGGATGAAGGGCGGTTTGATCTGTGATGGTACGCCCCTCCAGCATAGCCTTGGGTGCCATCCTCGCCCTGTCCACCGCTGTGGCCGCCATGTTTGTGCACGGGGCATTTGCCACCGATAGCGGGCTGGCCAAACGCGGGGAACTGGTGGCGCAGCTGGGGCTGACCGATCTGTCCCTGTTCACCGAGGCCCGTTACACCCGCCACCCCTCACAAGCCGATCTACATTCGGCCTTTCAGGATTACCCGATGTCCTTTGACCATTTCCCCACGGGATCACTGATATCCCCGCCACGCCACAACTTTGGCCCAGACAACGCCGTTGACCCGGCAGGAGGCCAGCAATGAACACCGGATTTACCCGCCAGCGATACCTGATGGATTTCACCCTGCATTCGATGCTGCGCCGCAAGGGCCGAAATCTGGTGCTGTTCACCGTATACAGCCTGATCATATTCATTCTGGCCTCGGTTATGCTGTTCGGTCAGGCCGTCCGGCAAGAGGCAAGCGCGGTCTTGGTCAACGCCCCCGAGGCCACGGTGCAACGGCTGGTGATGGGCCGTCACGCGCTGGTTTCCGAAGACTGGATACCAAAACTGAAAGACGTTCGCGGGGTGCGGCGTGCCGAAGGGCGGTTGTGGGGGTATTATTACGACACGGTGAATGGTGCCAATTACACGGTGATGGTACCAGCATCCGGCGACACCGAACATCAATTGCAGCCCGGCGAAACCATCATCGGCCCCGGCATCGCTGCCAACCGCACATTGATCCGTGACAAATACCTGTTTTTACGGGCCAATTACGGTGAAATCTTCAAACTGAAAATCGCCAAACAGCTGGATCCGGAATCGGCCCTTGTAAGCGCGGATTTGCTGCTGTTGTCAGAACCCGATTTTCGCAAATTCTTTAGCCTGCCCGAGGGCGTTTACACCGACGTTGCCCTGACAATCAGCAACGCGCGCGAAACCCCCACGATCATCGGCAAGATCAACACACGGCTACGGGGGTCGCGGGTGGTGACGCGGGCAGATATCCTGCGCACCTACGAATCTATCTTTTCATGGCGCGAGGGGTTGTTACTGGCGCTGCTGGGCGCCTCGATCGTGGCCTTTGTGATCTTTGCCTTTGACAAGGCTGCCGGTCTGTCGGGCGAAGAGCGCCGCGAGATTGGCATTCTGAAAGCCATCGGTTGGGAAACCTCCGATGTTCTGGCAATGAAGTTCTGGGAAGGCGCGCTGGTTTCGGCCGGAGCGTTCCTGCTGGGGCTGGTTCTGGCCTATGTGCATGTGTTTTTCTTTCAGGCCGGTCTGCTGGAGCAGGTGTTAAAAGGCTGGTCGGTGATATACCCCGATTTCCGCCTGAAACCGCATATCGAAACCCTGCAAATTGTAACTTTGGCCTTTTTTACAGTGGTCCCCTACACCGCCGCCACCATCGTACCGATCTGGCGCACGGCTGTAACGGATCCGGATTCGGTGATGCGATGATCAAAATCGACAACATAAGCAAAATCTATAACGAGGGCAGACAAAACGAGGTCTATGCCCTGCGCGACCTGTCGCTTCAGGTCAGCCACGACCAGACCACGGTTCTGAAAGGGCCCAGTGGCTCGGGTAAAACCACATTGCTGACGCTGATCGGCTGTTTATCGCGCCCCACGGTCGGGCGGATATACCTTCAGGATGAAATGGTCTCGGGGCTGCCGGAAAAATTCATGACCGAAATTCGGCGCAAGAAATTCGGCTTTGTATTCCAGCGTTTCAATCTGATCCGCGGACTTAGTGTTCTGGAAAACGTGATGGTTCCCGCCTATCCGCTGGGGCCGAATTACGGTGATCTGCGCGACCGCGCCAGACTTTTGCTGGCCGATCTGGAAATTGCCGACAAATCCGCAATGCGCGTTGAAAACCTGTCGGGTGGCGAAGCCCAGCGGGTGGCCATTGCCCGCGCCCTGATCAATGATCCCGATTTTGTCATCGCAGACGAGCCAACGGCCAATCTGGACACCCGTCTGGTTGGCGAATTCCTGAAGATCGTTGAAAAACTGCGGCTGGAAGGCAAATCGGTTATCATGTCGAGCCACGATCCGCGCATCTGGCAGGCCGGCATTGTTGACCGTGTGATCTCGATGGAAGACGGCCGGATCATCGCCGACGAAGGGCCATCGACATGATCTCGAACCCGCCCGTCCTGGCCCTGATCCTGGCCTCGCTGATATCGGCGGCGACTATGCTTTGGGCGGCGTGGTTTGCCATACGGGTATTGCGACACTGGCAACCATCCAGCGGTCATGCGTTGCAGATCAACATGGAAAAACGAACCTATCTGGTGTCCACCGCCCTTGCCTTTGTGCTGATCCTTGAACTGGCGTCATTGCTGTTGTTCGTGGCCAACGCCGACCGGATGTCGGTGCTGTTTGTCGGCGCGATGTGTGCGTCCGGCACCTTGAATGTCAACGCCTACGGTATGCCCGCGCTATTGTTGAAACTGGCGGTGTTTTTTACCGCGCTGGTCTGGCTGATCATCAACCAGATCGACAACAAGGCCCGCGACTATCCCTTCACCAAATTCAAATACGGCCTGCTGGTGTTTTTGGCCCCGTTGGTGGTGGCTGCGGCGATCACCCAGATCACCTATTTCCTGAACCTGCGCACCGATACCATTACATCCTGCTGCTCGCTGTCCTTTGTACCCGAGGGTGGCGGCGTTGCGGCCGATCTGTCGTCGTTACCACCGTTGTTGGCATTACAACTGCTGTTTGGCGGGTTGGTCGGGATGGTCGCGTTGGCGTTTCTTGCGATGAAATCACGGCTGTTGCAGATTGCTTACGGGGCCGCCAGCGCGCTGTTTTTCGTCATTTCCATTGCCGCGATTATATCGGTCATTTCGTCCTATGTTTACGAGCAGCCCCACCACCACTGCCCATTCGATTTGATCAAGCCCGAGTATTATTACATCGGCTATTGGCTCTATCTGCCGCTGTTCACGGCCACCGGTTTTGGGATGGCAGCAGGATTACTGGCATTACGCCCCACACCGGCCAGCCTCGGGGATGGTTACACCGCGATGCTGCGTCGCAGAATTGTGATATCGGCAGTGCTGTTTGCAATCTTTGGACTGGTCGCGCTGGTGGCAATCTTGAAATCGCACCTGATCCTGTTTGGGTAAAGATTAAGGGCAACCCCGCATGGTTGCCCTTAAATTTCTCAAGTTGGTCTTATCAACCTTCGGATTTCAGATCGTTATACATCTCGAACGCCTGCTTGGC
>CAZIDQ010000193.1:3227-4919 GCA_964538015.1 uncultured Marinosulfonomonas sp. | reverse complement strand
CCCGCCCGGCAATGATTGTCGTGCGCGCATCAGGGTTTCGTAGGGCAGGCCCTGACCATCGCAATACCCTATGACCCAGGCGTCATCCATCATCACAAAATCCAGAACCGAGCCCAAAAACTCTGATTCTCCGATCCGCACGCGCAGATCCGATTCACTGGCTCCCGTTGCCCCCAGAAACACCGGAAGCAACTCTTCGTTGCCTACCAGCCATTCCAATACACTCAATGCGCGAACTTCCGCTTGTTTTTGGTCCATTTACCGCTCTGTCACTGCTTTGGAAACTATTTGTTAACCTATCTCACCAAAAACTAAATCTAAACAGGGCAATAGTTAATAAGTGAGAGTAAAAATGGCGGGACGTATCCTGATCGCAGATGATGTTGCTACAAACCGCATCGTCTTGAAAGTAAATCTGATGGAGGCCTTTTACGAGGTCTCGCAGGCCTCGGGCGGGGCCGAAACCGTTGCGCGTGCCCGCAAGGAATTGCCCGATCTGATCCTGCTTGACCTGTTGATGCCCGACATGGACGGGATCGAGGTTTGCAAAGCCCTGAAAAGCGACCCCTTGACCGCCGGTATCCCGATCATCGTTGTAACCGCCCATAATGACAGCGCCTCGCGTCTGGAAGCACTGCGCGCGGGTGCGGATGAATTTATGTCCAAACCTCTGGATGAGCAAACCTTACTGGCCCGCGTACGCAGCCTGTTGCGCGCCCGCGATACGGACGAAGAACTGCGCCTACGCGACAACACCCATCGCGCGTTAGGCTTTGCCGAGGAAACCGAAACCTATGATCAACCGGCAACCATTGCGATTATCGCGGGGCAATACGATACGGCACTGGACTGGAAAACTTCCCTGAGCGAAGAAATGAACGACAAACTGGTGGTGTTCTCCAAGGAAACGGCCCTGCTCAGCAGCAAAGGAAACCATGCGCCCGAGGTTTACGTTATAGCCTGCGATCTGGACAAACCCGACGAAGGGTTGCGTTTGCTTTCGGAATTGCGCAGCCGCCCGAACACCCGCCACAGCGCTATCTTGATGGTGATCCCGCAGGATGCATCGCACAAGGCATCGACGGCGCTGGATCTTGGCGCAAATGATTTGATGGTCGAAGGGTTCGACCCCGAGGAAATGGCCCTGCGCCTGAAAACCCAGATCCGCCGCAAACGCCAGTCTGACCGGTTGCGCGAAACCGTGCGTGACGGATTGCGAATGTCGGTGATCGACCCGCTGACAGAGCTATACAACCGCCGCTATGCCGAACCGCACCTGCAACGGGTTGCCGAAAGAGCCAAGCAAACCGGACGGCCATTCGCGGTCATGATACTGGATCTGGACCGGTTCAAAGCAATCAACGACACCTACGGACACAGTGCCGGTGATGTGGTGCTGCAAAAAGTGGCCGCTCGCATCAAGGACAACCTGCGCGATGTTGATATGGTTGCCCGCATTGGCGGCGAAGAATTTCTGGTGGTGATGCCCGATACCCAGCTGGATCAGGCCCGACAGGCGGCGCAGCGTTTATGCCGGGTGGTGGATGAAACACCGGTAATCACGCCCAATAACCAGATCGAAATTGCGGTTTCCCTGTCAATTGGTGTTGCTATGGGGGGCTTGCGTGATGATACCCAAAGCGTGGAACAACTGATCGAATTTGCGGACCGCGCCCTATATGCCGCCAAATC
>CAZIDQ010000193.1:0-3127 GCA_964538015.1 uncultured Marinosulfonomonas sp. | reverse complement strand
CGAAACGAGCCAACCTCGCGCCGCAACGCCGCACCTATTTCCTTGCGATCATCCTGACTTAGCGCGCGGGTGTAAGGCCCGTAACGCATTTCCTGCATGTTCGGGCGCATCCCCTGATCGCCACGATGCATGTAAATCATACTGCCAACCGCACCCAGCACCAGCATGTTCAGCCCCAGTGACACCGCCAGCAGGATTTTCACCCAACGCCCAGTCGCCGCTTTATTTTCCACCTCGGTCATGCCTTATCCTTCCCCGAATTCATCGCCAAAGGCGGGCAGAAGATCAACCAGATAGGCGTCTTCATCCCCGCCCAGAACCCCGGTTGCGATCTGCTCCAGTCCCGCAGGCGGGCTGATCCCGATCCAGACACCAACCACCGTCGCCGTGGCCATGCCCGCCAGTGTCGGCCAGCCACCAATCGCGGACCACAGGGTTGCAAACAGTCCGGTTTGCGCCACAGGCGCAGGGGTGCCCGGCTTTGGCTGATACGCCTCGGCATCCGCCAGCACGCGGGCCATCAGATCACCCGAAGGCATCTTGGCAGCTTTGCGCCCTGCATCGAAATAGGCGTCCAGCCCGAATTCGTCATGTTTATCCGTCATCCTGATACCCCAGTTCTGCGCGTCGTCCGGCCAAAGCCGCGGCCAATGCGCGTTTGCCCCGGGCGGTCAGACTTTCGACCGCCTCGACGCTGATTTCCAATATCTGCGCGATCTCGGGGTTTGTCGCCCCCTCGATATGGCGCAGCACCACCGCTTGCCGCTGACGCTCGGGCAATGTGGCCAATGCTTCTTGCAACGCGACAGCCCGCTCGGCCTCGATCATCGCGTCGGATGCCGAGGGGCGTTCGTCCGCAGGTTCGGGCACGGAGTCCAACGCCACACCACGCTTTTTACGCAAGCGATCCATGCACAGATTACTGACCACACGGTAGAGCCACGTTGTCACCTTGGCCTCGCCCTGCCGCCACTCCGGCGCGATCTTCCACAGGCGCAACATGGCCTCTTGCGCCACATCCTCGGCCTCGGCCACATCGTTCAGCAGTCGCGCCGCATAGCCCAGAACCATCGGTGTCAAACGCATGGTCAACGCCCGCGCCGCAGCCGCGTCCCCGTTTGCATAAAGCACAAGCAGGGCATCGTCCGGCACATCGTTCATGGCGTCAAAGGGCATGGTCATTGTCCTGTTGCCTAACGCGAAACCCTGCTTGCAGCAATATCGCGGTTACTCGGACGCAGGCTTGCCGCCACGATGCATCCGCCACTTGGCCTTGGCGGCATTGAATTCTTCGGCCGTAACCGCCCCGTCGCCATTGGCATCAACCCGCATAAACAAACGATCACCCGAATGGTTTCCAGGCATCTCCTCCATGCTCAACATCCCGTCACCGTTGGCATCGCGCATCTCAATCATCCGCGCAACGCGGTGCTGCATCCGGCCGCGCCCCTGCGTCATCATCTCGTCTGCCGACAGCATCCCGTCGCCATTCACGTCCGCCTTGGCAAATTGTGCACCCTTGCGCGCAACCATTTCAGCCTTGGTCAATTTGCCATCACCATCTGTGTCCAACTGCTCGAAACTGATCCGCCCCATGCCGCCCTGATTGGCGTGAGCAATACCCGCAACCGCCAAACCAGCCGCCACAAGACCCGCAATCCAATATGTTTTCTTCATGTCATCATCCTTTTGTTCAACCATCTTCACAGGGTTAAACGCACCTATTGTGGTTTTCCGTCGCGCAAGGGCAAAGAAATACTGCACCGATTTCGATTTTACGCTAAACAGGCCACGCGAACAGGAAAGGCCGAATACACCATGACCACCCACACCGATGGCGGGCAGGACCGCCCTATGCGCCCCGCGATGTTTCGCGGCTGGCGTCGTAAATGCCCCAATTGCGGATCAGGCCCGCTGCTATCGGGCTATCTGAAAGTGCGCGACAGTTGCACGGTTTGCGATGAGCCCCTGCATCATCACCGCGCCGATGACGGGCCGGCCTATCTGACCATTCTGTTTGTTGGTCACCTGATGGCGCCGCTGATCCTGATCGCCTTTGTTAAATACCGCCCTGAACCAATCGTGCTGGCGTCCATTTTCACGGTTGGCTGTGTGGCGCTTTCGCTTTACCTTCTGCCCAGACTGAAGGGCGTGATCGTGGCCATCCAATGGGCCAAACGCATGCACGGGTTCGGCGAAGAAACCGCCTGACCTATCATACGCCCGACAAATGACAAGTAAGGGCGGCCAATGGACAAGACAGCAATTCGCAACGCGGCAACCGTGATCATGGTGCGGGATGCGCAGCATGACCCGCGTATCTTGATGGGGCAACGCGGGTCCAAAGCCGCCTTTATGCCCAACAAATTTGTCTTTCCCGGCGGCGCTGTGGATGCAGGTGACGCCGACATCCCGCTGGCCACCCCTCTGCAAGACCGCTGCATCGCCCAGCTGTCGCATGAGACCGACCCCGCCCTGATCCCCGCGCTGGCCACCGCCGCCATCCGCGAGGTCTGGGAGGAAACCGGCCTGATACTGGGCGAGTCCGGCACATGGCCAACGCCCCCGCCAGAGGATTGGACCAGCTTTTCCGCCGCTGGCTACCTGCCCTCAGCCGCTGGTCTGACCTTTGTGTTTCGCGCCATCACCCCGCCGGGCCGCCCCCGCCGGTTTGACGCGCGGTTCTTCATGGTGGACGCGGATCAGCAGGTTTGCGGCGATGTAGGCGACTTCACCCACGCCTGTGACGAGCTATCGCATCTGCAATGGATCAAGCTGGACGACGTGCGCCATTTTGATCTGCCATTCATCACCCAGGTGGTGATGGCCGAAGTCAGCCAATTGATCCGCAACGGATCACACCCCGAAACAGTCCCCTTCTTTCGCAATGATGACGAGGAAAGCCTGTTTCTGCGGCTGGGCGGGGCTAAACCGTAAAGACCTGATTTTCCGCGCCGCCAAGGAGGTATTTAAGAAAAGAAGAAGATACGCTTCCCCTTCTTCTTTTCTTAAATATCCGCGCCGCAGGCATCCTGCCTAAATCACCAACACCAGCAGCAAGATCGACACCAGCAGGATCACAATCCCCGCCACCTCGCGCCAGGTGCTGCGTTCCTTGAAATAGAAA
>CAZIDQ010000192.1:3731-4966 GCA_964538015.1 uncultured Marinosulfonomonas sp. | reverse complement strand
TCGAACACGGCCAGATCATCATCGGACCAGCGGTGCAGGGTAACACCGTTGGCAACCAGTTCTTTCAGGGCTTTGGCCTGAATGGCCTCGCCTTCGGCCAACCCCATTGCGACGTTTGCCTTACAGGCATTTTCGATAATCGCATGTTGCTGGTCATCCATCGCGTTCCACTTGTCCATGCCGATCATGAACTCAAGGAATGTGGACTGCTGGTGCCAGCCGGGGAAATAGTAGTGCTTGGCGATCTGGTAAAAGCCCAGCTTCAAATCAATCGCAGGCATGGAGAATTCGGTCGCATCAATCGCACCGCGCTCTAGCGCCGGATAGATGTCAGCGGCGGCCAGAAGCTGTGTATCGACCCCCAGCTTTTGCATCACTTTGGCGCCCAGACCAAAGAAACGCATTTTCAGACCCTTCAGGTCAGCGGTGGATTCGATTGGCTCGCGAAACCAGCCCGAAGCCTCGGGCGCGATGATGCCGCAGATGTTGACGTGGATGTTATGACGCGCGTAAATCTCCTGCATCATCTCCTCGCCGCCGCCGTAATACATCCAGCCCAGATATTCGCCAGCCGACGGGCCGAAAGGAACCGTGGTGAACAGGGTTACAGCAGGTTCCTTGCCCTGCCAGTAACCGGGGGCGGACCAGCCGGAATCAACCGCGCCGGATTTGATCGCATCAAACAGTTCCAGTGCAGGCACCAGCGCGCCCGGCTCGAACATTTTGATCTGGATACTGCCGCCCGACATCGCGTTGATGTTGGTTTCCAGCTGCTTGCCCAATGTGCCCAGCTGCACCAGCCCCGAAGGAAAGGTCGAGCCCATCTTCAGGCGGATGTCATCGGCGCTTGCACCGCCAACCGTGGCCAGCGTCATTGCCGCGCCTACAAGTGTCGCACTAAATAGTTTCTTCATGTTTTAGTCTCCCTATTGATGCCAACTCTAACCGGTTGGCGGATGATGAATGCGGGGTTTACCCGTCTGTTATTGTCAGTTCCCTTAGGCGACCCGATCGCCTTTCTTGATTTTCACGGTGCGGTTGTCGACCGCTGGCAGCATGCGCGACGGATCACGCGTGACCATCACGTCAATCACCGTTGGCCGCCCTTTTTCCGCAAATGCCGCCGCCAATGCGGGGGCCAAATCGTCGGGTGTTTCCACGCGGATCCCGTGACAGCCCATCGCCTGTGCCACATTGGCGTAATTGGTTTCCGACAGGTCCGAGGATTGGTAATT
>CAZIDQ010000192.1:0-3631 GCA_964538015.1 uncultured Marinosulfonomonas sp. | reverse complement strand
TCACCCAGTTTGCAACCCACCACCAACAGGCAATCGCTTTTGTCGATCAGGTCATTCGCAATCCGGTCATAGCGTCCGAACAACCCGGCACTTAGCGGGCTGTTACAGGCAATCGCACCCTTGCCGGTCAACGTATGGGCCACGGGAATGCCGCAAGCCTCGGCCAGTTCTGTCACCGCCGTTTGTGCGCCGGACAGATGTATGCCGCCGCCAACCAGCATCATCGGGCGTTTCGCAGCGACCAGCATTTTTGCCGCCTCGATCACCCCGTCCGCATCGGGGCGACAGCGGATCGCCGGTATCTGGCAATGCGCCGGATCGGCCACGAAATCGGCCTCGTTAAACTCCAGCATGCCATGCGCCACATCTTCGGGCACCGACACTACCACCGGACCGGGGCGCCCTGATGTGGCCAGCATGAACGCCCGCCGGATCAGCTCGGGTATCCGCGCCACCGTTTCCACCCGCAGCAATTCCTTGCAGGCGGGGCGCAGGATGGCCACCTGATCGGTTTCCTGCGTCATATTCTTGCCCGCGTGATCGCGGTTCGCGTCCCCAATGATCGCAACAATGGGCGAGCCCGCATTCAGCGCCTCGACCAGACCGGTCACAAGGTTCGTCGCCCCCGGCCCCAGCGTGGCATCCACCAGCCCGACACGGTTCGAGACCTTGGCATAGGCATCCGCCGCGAACACCGCACAGCGTTCATCATTGATCAGGTTGTGGTTCAGCCCCAGCCGCCGCGCCGCATCATAGAACGGCAACAGCTGGAACCCGCCCATACCGAACATCGGACCGGCATCATGGGCCAGCAACATGCGGGCGATGGCTTCGCCACCGGTGATTTCAATATTGCTCATTTGCCCATTGTCTCCTTTGCCGCTGTGACGATCATCTGTTCGGTCACGCGCATTTTATCCTCAAGGTTGGGCGCATAAGCGACCAGTGAACGTGGCGCACCCAAACGGCGCACGGGACCGCGCAGGGCATCGCCCGCCTGTTCCACCACAGTTGCCACCACTTCGGCGCCAAAACCGCCCACGGCCACCGATTCATGTGCCACCACCAGACGGCCGGTTTTACGAACCGAGGAAATCACCGCTTCCTTGTCCCACGGCCACAGGCTGCGCAGATCAATCACTTCGGCATCGACCCCTTGGGCGGCCAGCGTTTTTGCCGCCTGAACGCACAGGTTTGCGGTGTCGGACCAGCTGACCAGCGTCACATCCGCCCCTTGTCGGCGCACTGCCGCCTTGCCCAGTTCGATGTCCAGCGACGTATCGACCTCGCCCTCCATCCCCCAGATGTTTTTGTGTTCCAGATAAACCACCGGATCATCACAACGGATCGCGGCCTTCATCATCGAATAATTGTCCTGCGGCGTGGCAGGACACAGCACCACCAGACCGGGGATATGCACATACCAGCTTTCCAGCGACTGGCTGTGTTGCGCGGCCGAAGAGCGCCACAAACCAATCGGTTTGCGAATGACCATCGGCGCGCGGGACTGGCCGCCGAACATGAACCGCGCCTTGGCGATCTGGTTCACCAATTCGTCGGTCGCACATAGCGCAAAGTCGGAAAACCGCATCTCTACCACGGGCCGTGTGCCCACCATCGCCGCACCAAAAGCCGCGCCCATGATGGCGGCTTCGGAAATCGGGGTGTCGGCCACACGGTCGGGGCCGAATTCATCTTGCAAGCCCAGATATTGCCCAAAGACCGAGCCACGCCCCAGATCCTCGCCCACGCACCAGACGGTTTCGTCCTCGTGCATCATTTCGCGCAGCGCTTCGCGGCTGGCCTCGACGAATGTCATTTTAACCATCAGTAAGCCTCCTGCGCGGGGCTGCCGATGTCCTGAACATCCTGCAAAGCCATTTCGTCAGCGGGGAAAGGGGTGGCTGCGGCATCGGCCAGAACCTGCACCATTTCGGATTGCGCGGCGGCGTGGATCGCGTCCAGCTCGTCTTTGCTTAGCCCCATACCCGCCAGAACCGCCCGTTGGCGTGCAATCGGATCATTGGTCTTGGCCTCATGTTCGGACTCTCCCTTGGGCCGGTATCCGGCAGGGTCAAACGATGTGTGACCGGTGCGCCGGTAAGTGATCGCGTGCAGCATTTCCGGCCCGCCACCCGCGCGGATGCGGGCGGTGATTTCAGCCGTTACATCGGCCACGGCCTCGGCATCGTTGCCATCCACCGTGGTCGCCCGCAGGCCCAGCGATTCCGCGCGCGCGGCCGCCCCCGGCCCGCCCGTGACGGATGATGTTTTGGTGGTGGCGGAATACTGGTTATCCTCGCAAACAAACAGGATCGGCAGATCAAACACCGAGGCCCAGTTCACCCCCTCCAGAAACGGGCCGCGATTGATCGCGCCATCGCCGAAAATATCCACCACAATCCGGTCACTGCCCTGCAGTTTCAGCCCATGCGCCGCCCCCGCCGCGATGGTGATATTCGCGCCGACAACACCGTTCGCACCCAGCATCCCGACCCCGAAATCGGCAATATGCATCGAGCCGCCCTTGCCGCCGCAACAGCCGCCCTCGCGCCCCAGCAATTCACGCATCATCGCCAGCGGATCGGCCCCTTTGGCCAAAGTATGCCCGTGTCCGCGATGGGTCGACAGCAGGATATCGTCGCGGTTGAAGTTGCACATCACACCGACGGCAACCGCCTCTTGCCCGATCGACGGGTGGATCGCCCCCAGCACCAGTTTATCGCGTTCGGCGGCCAGACAGGCCTGCTCCTCGAACGCGCGGATGCGTTCCATCATCGCCAGCAAATCGCGGGCGCGTTTGGTGTTATGGTCTGCGGTGCTCATTCCTATCCCTGCTCCATTTCGTCCATCCGGCGGGCCAGCAGGGACGCTTCTTCGCGCAATGCCGGCACCAGAACCGTTTCGATCCGTTCTTTTGTCATGCGGGCGTCAATCGCGCCAAAGGCCAGTGCGCCGACCACCTGTTTGCTGCGGGTGATCACCGGCACGGCCACGGCACTGGTGCCCGCCACGATCCGGCCGATATTGGCGGCATATCCGTTGGCAAGGTAGGCGTCATAGCTGGCCTGCAAATCCTCCTCCTTGATCCCGTATTCCGCCATCCAGTTGCGGTTTACCCGCAACACGGCCTCGCGTTTTTCATCCCCCATCGCGCAAAACAGCGCCAAGGCCCCCGCGCCAACACCCAGCGGTCGCTGGTCACCGATGTTCAGCGTCAGGGTTCGGATCGGAAACGCCCCCGTGGCCCGCGCCACGCAAATCGCCGCGGCACCTTCGGGCACCGACAGGAACACGGTGTCTTCGGACAATTTGGCCAGCCGTTCCATCCCGCGCTGCGCCATGCCTGCGATGTTTGATCGTGTCGCCACCTGCGCGATATGGGCCAGCTTGTGACCCAGCAGATAGCGGCGGCTTTCGGGGTCCTGATAGATGAACCCGACGTCCTGCATATTGGCCAGCACGCGAAAGGCGGTGGTTTTGGAGAACTCGCTGCGTTCGACAATCTGGTTCAGCGCCAGCCCTTCGGGGGCCGCCGTCAGCACATCAATGATGCGTGCTGCCCGGGCGATTGAACCGGTTATTGCCGCTATTTCTGTCATTCCCCACCAAAATTCCGTTTATCGGAACG
>CAZIDQ010000191.1:0-5008 GCA_964538015.1 uncultured Marinosulfonomonas sp. | reverse complement strand
GCGCAGCAGCTTCAATCGGCTGCACTTCATCCGCCAATAGCCCCATCTTTGTTCCACAAATATCCCCGCCGGAGGCATAGAATCTCTATACCCCATGCCCGCCGCAATACCCGTTGCGCGCGGGCCGGGACCACCCGTCCAGCGCCCCGTCAGCGGGCTGATACACCTCGACCAACAGCGGATAACATGCCGCCGCATCCGAGGAATGTTCCGCCGAACAATCCCCGCCCGGACAGGCCGACAGTGCACCCAGTAAGTCAATCTCGGCGAAAAACTCCAGATGATCCCCGACCCGCACCGGGCTAGCCTTCATGAAATACTGCCCCGTGTCGCGGGTGAAACCGGTGCACATGAACACGTTCAAAACGTCATGCACATGGGCCTCGGCCTGATCCAGCGGCAGGCCCGTTTCGGCAACCAATGCGCGGGTCAGATTGGAATGGCAACAATGGTGGTAATCGCCGCCACCCAGCAGATTATGCGTATAGGGATCACAGCGCGTGCCGATCACATCATGCACCGAGCCGCCAAATTCGTCGATCCCGTACCAATCCAGTGTATCATCCACTATCGTTGCCATCGGGCGCAGATGTGGAAAACTGCTCCACATCCGTTCCCCCGTGGTCAGATGGGTGCCATGCAACGCGCGGGTTTTACCGGAATAGAACCGCTCGGACAGATCGTTTGCGTTCCACAGGTTCAGATCACCGACCTGCGGGCCGTCCACACAGGAAATCCTGAAAAAACTGCCCGCTGGAACATGAAAACAGGCGGCTTCACGCGACGGAACCAAAACCTTGGAAACCTTCGCCGCCCCTTGCCGCGCAGTATGATAGAGGGCCAAATCCGGCGCGGGTAATGTTTCGGAAGGATAGCATATCACCGGATTTATCGCGCGACGCGCCTCGGCATCCGCAGGGGTGGCCGCAACAGGCTTGCCCCTCGTTCGACCAGTATTCGCACCCGGATCAGACATCCATCCTTCAACCGGATCGGCACCCGCTGGTCCAGCATCGGTTAATCCGTTGCTTGCCGCCCATGCCGCCTGAACCGCACAAAGTAGTGCATCCAGCGTATCTCCTTTGGGATCTTTGCATAGGTCTGGATCGGCCTGCACCCGCAGTCCATATAGGGAAGCGCCCTGTTCGCTGCATAGTGCCGATAAAATATCGCGGCGCGCTGTTGCCATTTCTTCAGTCTGCTTGCCGCGTGCTTCAGCCTTATAGCTTCGCTTCCCTATCAATGCACGCGCAGCCAACCCCGGATAAGCCTCAACGCATACCCTGCCCCGATCCCCATCCTTTAAGCCTGGAATATGGCACCCTGACTGCGCCAACCGTGGTGCACCCTCGTAAAACATCAACGCGACCGGCACACCATACAGCTTTTGCGGGCTGGCCCCGCCTGTGCCTTTTTCTGTTGCCCTCAAATGCTCTTTGTCACCTACATCACGCGGGGCCTTGTATGATTCAAGAACTTCGCGAAATTCATGGCGTTCCAGTTTGCCAACATCATCAACATAAGACGCCCAGTCCAGCGGCCAGCCGATGTTTTCAACAAATCGTCGCGCTTGGCCGAAAGGGAAATCCAGACCGGCAACCCACGGCCCCTCTTGTGCCAACAGGGTTTCAAATTCGACGAAATCTTCAACCAGTTGAAGTTGATTAAATGTCAGAACGTTATCAACCAACTCACAATGGGCCACCGTAATCGGTTTGCTCTTTTTTGGCACACTGGTAAAATCTATCCCTAGAATATGGAGCCCGCCACTCATCTTTCCAATACCCTCAATATCCCGCGCAAACCTTGATACCCACCAACTTTTGACATCGCCTGTCCCTCAACCCCGGATTTTTCTTCGGTAGTATGCCGGCGTGTCCGGTCACCTGGCTCATGAGGATGCTTTGTTTTCTGCCTCTAGCCGCTCGCCAAACGCACGATAGGAGCGCTCAAGGCTTGACGAGTACCCGTTTGCAGCAGGATGAACTTCCGGATTGGCGATATAGTCAAAGTTCAGCCCCGCCCCCTCGATCAGGCGGTTCATCATATTGAATAACGCGCATACACTCACAGCTTCATACATCGCCTGCTCTCCCCATCCGGCGGCGTAGACAGCTTCAACGTCAGCCGCGACGATCCTGCTTGGCAGGGTATTCAGCTTAGCCACATACCTAAGCAACGGGCGCATTTTTTCGGACACGGGCGCGGCTTCGACATCGGCCACCAGCGCATCAATCAGATCGCCGTCAATGCCAAAGGCCTCGGCATATACTTTGTGAGAGTCATGGCAAAAAGCGCAGGCATTCAGGCCAGAAACGAAGGTCGCAATCAACTCGCGTTCGCCAATGCTCAACTCGCCTTTGCTTCGTAATATCCCATCGACATAAGCCATCAAAGGCGCGGTGTTGTCCGGAAACAGCTTAAAGAAATCCGATAGGTGGGCAGGGTCAGGAAGGCTGGGCATATGGGGCATTGTCGGGATCCTTTGAAACGTTCAAACAAGGCTAACACCATTTTTCACAACCCTCAAAATGAAAACCCCGCACTTTGGCGGGGTTTTCAGCCGGATTTACCTATCACTCCTAGACGGTCCGCTCGATCATCAGTTTCTTGATCTCGGCAATCGCCTTGGCGGGGTTCAACCCTTTGGGGCAAGTGTTGGTGCAGTTCATGATCGTATGACAACGATACAGTTTGAACGGATCGTCCAGACCGTCCAGACGTTCGCCTGTTGCCTCGTCACGGCTGTCGATAATCCAGCGATAGGCGTGCAACAGCGCCGCAGGCCCAAGGTAGCGATCAGAATTCCACCAGTAGGACGGGCAGGACGTTGAACAGGATGCGCACATCACGCATTCATACAGCCCGTCCAGTTTCTTGCGATCCTCGATCGACTGGCGCCATTCCTTGGCGGGTCGGTTGGTTTTGGTTTCTAGCCACGGCATAATGCTGGCGTGCTGGGCGTAGAAATTGGTCAGATCAGGGATCAGATCCTTGACCACCGGCATATGCGGCAGCGGATAGATTTTCACATCGCCCTTGATTTCATCCATGCCGTAAATACAGGCCAGCGTGTTGATCCCGTCGATGTTCATCGCGCAGGATCCGCAAATGCCTTCGCGGCAGGACCGGCGGAAGGTCAGCGTCGGATCGATCTCGTTCTTGATCTTGATCAGCGCGTCCAGAACCATCGGGCCGCAGCTGTCCATATCCACGAAATAGGTATCGACGCGGGGGTTCTTTTCCTCGTCCGGATTAAAGCGGTAAATGCTGAATTTCCGCAGATTGGTGGCGCCTGCCGGTTTGGGCCAAGTTTTGCCCGTTACAATGCGCGAGTTTTTCGGAAGTGTGAATTCAACCATGTCTTCAGTCCTATCCCGTAACCGAGCCAAGCTCGGTCTTTAAGAAACATTTCAGCGTATCCCCGCGGGTGCCGATCTTGACCACTGTGTTGACAGTGCTTTGGTCAACCCCCGTCACCGCCGCCTTGGCGAGGCTGAAAATCTCGTCCGTGGTGGCGTTGTCGATGATGCAATTGCTATAGGCCTCGGTGTTGCGACCGGGGAATTTATCAACCACGATCGGGGTGACCACCCGTTTTGCCGCCTCGCGCGAAGTGTCCTGAACAATCCCGTCCGTGACACAGCCCGAGAGCGAAACCACTGTTAGTCCAATAGCCAAAGCACGCAACATATTCTAATCCTCCAACAGCGACGACTGGATCGTGCTGCCTGATTTCAAAAATTCATAGGCCCGCTTTTGTTGCGCAACCGTTAACGTTTCCCACAGCACCACATCTTCGGATGAGAGGCCATAGCCCTGCGGCACCGAAAGTTTGCCGTTTGACATCATAACAGGTGCAGACGAGCCCGAAGCCTTTGGCAATGTCCCTGCCTTTTTGTGGTGATGTTCGATACAGGCGTCCATCAGAACCGCCCCACGCGCATCACCACCCTCGGCGGGCAGGATCGCAGCCAAACCGTTCGTCCCGATTTTCTCAAACGAGCGTACATAAGAGCCTTTGGCCCCTGTTTCGTGCAGACAGGTCAGCATGTAATCCTTTGGCGGCTCGGGCTTGACGCAGCCGGTTAGAACCACGCCAGAAACAGCGACAAGTGGAATAATGTGCCTGTATCTCATTCTCTCAGTCCCCCAATAATGAAGATTGGATACTACTGCCGGATTGCAAAAACAAAATAGCGCGTTTTTGCTGTTCCAAAGTCAGAGTTGACCACAACGCGGCATCTCCTTGCATCAAAGGGTATTGCGTTGGCAACGCCAGTTTGCCGTTTCTGGATTTGCCACGACGTGCCACTGTTCTCGTCGTGGTCGGCGCGACACGGGTTGTGGCCCTCACAGGCGCACCCGAAATTCTGTATCCGGCACCGCCAGACATGACTGCGCGGGAGCGACGTCTTGGGCTGGTGCGTGTCCGAGTCTCACTCACCACTGCAACTTCTGCGGGGCTTGCCCCAACGCGCACCAAACATTCCCTATATCGACGCGAAGCAACCCCTTTTACAATCCCACGACCAATAGCGGCCCCGATCAGCGCTCCTGCGAGACTGCCCCCCCCGGCAGAGACAGCGGTTGATCGATCAAACGTTACCTGTTTGCGATAAGAATCGTAGCAAGCTTGCGCTGTCGTCGGGAAACCCGCGGGAGCACTTGAGTAATTCCGCCCCCCTGATCCAGTTGCGGTTTCATTCCCCTGAATGCACGCATTGATTGCATCACTTTGCGCCTGTGTTACGCCAGCCGATGCCGGAACCCGTATAACGGTATGTCGTCCGATTGTTTTGTGCTCATATTTATAGCCACCTTTTACGCCAACCTCTGAAATACAGGCTTGGGCAAGCTGAGTATCTGCAGCTTGTTCTGCAGTGCTGCAACCGAATAGAAAGCTACCCAGCAAAGCAAGCAATCCAAACCTGAACATCCGCAACCACACTCCCATCAGTAAACCCTTTTCTTTGGTGCGATTTTCTTCAGGTCAATGCCGCCTTCG
>CAZIDQ010000190.1:0-5017 GCA_964538015.1 uncultured Marinosulfonomonas sp. | reverse complement strand
TACCGGCACATCGCTATTGCCCGTGCCAGCTTTGTAAGTGTCGCCATTTAGGGCGACGCAACTAACTTGGAGGAAAAAATGAAATATTTAAGAACACTTGTTTGTTCGACGGGAATGGCGCTTGCTGCCTCGGCAGCAGTTGCCGGAAACCCGTACGAGCCATACGCAGGCACGACGCTTGTGATTAACTTCCCAACGACACCGCACTATAATGCGGTTATGAAAATCCTGCCGGAATTTACCAAAGACACCGGCATTCTGGTCGAGGTTGACCAACTGCAATACCTGAAAATGCGTGAGCGCCAAACGCTGGAATTGACCAAAGATTCCGGCGATTATGATCTGATTGGTTACGTTGTATTTTCCAAGGCTGACTACGTTTACGCCGACCAGTTGGAAAATCTGGCCAAGTATTTCATGAACCCAAAACTGGCCGATCCGAAATATGATGCCGACGACCTGATCGACGGATATGTCGCCAACATCGGTATCGCCGGTGGTGAAAAGGGTTACCTGCCCGGCAAAACCGGCTCGCTTTTTGGCCTGCCTTTTGGTTCGGAAACCTCAATTCTGGGTTATCGCAAGGACATCTTTGAAAAGCATGGCCTGACAGTGCCGACAACTTATGACGAGTTGCTGGAACTGGCCTGTAAAATCCCGCAACTAGAGCCGGAAATGGGTGGTTTGTCATCCCGTGCCGCATCCGGTCACCATGCCTCGCATGCGTTCCTGTTGCACCTTGCCCCCTTGGGCGGTCGCATTTTTGATGACGACTGGAACCCCATCATGAATAATGAGGCCGGTGTTGCCGCTGCAACCGCGCTGAAAAAGATCGTTGATTGTGGTCCCGAAGGTGCACAAACATTCGGCTTTGCCGAAGCTGGTGCTGCCTTCTTGCAAGGTAAAACAGCAATGTTCCTTGATTCCACACAGTTTGCCGGTCAGGTTAACGACCCGGCGAAATCTGCTGTTGTTGGCAAGGTTGGCTGGGCAATGCATCCTGCCGGCGTACGTCAGGCATCGCAAACCGGTGGTTTTGGTATCGGCATTCCTGCAAATGCGCAGCATAAAGAAGCCGCGTTCCTGCTGATGCAATGGCTGACATCGAAAAAGGCTGACAAACTGATTGCGCTTGAAGGTGGCAACCCGTCGCGGTTCTCGACCCACGAGGATGCAGATGTGAACGCCAAATTTCCGCACATGAAACTGTTTGGCGAAGCCCTGCGTCATGCAGATCCCAACTGGCGCCCAATTATCCCTGTTTGGGGTAAAATCAACGCCGATCTGGGCACAGCCCTGTCCAAAGTCCTAACCGAAGATCTGGACATTCAGGAAGCGCTGGACGGCGTTGCAAAACGCACCCGCGCCACAATGGAAGACGCCGGTTACTATATCTGGCAATAAACCAAACCTAATGCGACGGGCCGGAAAACTCTGGCCCGTTCGCCATCTTTTCAATGACGCCTTGTCATAAGAAACGGCTTTGAACATGAATACTTCGCTTGCCAATCGCCTAACGCCATACATGTTTCTGGCCCCAGCCGCCGCAATTCTGTTGATCGCGCTGCTATATCCATTGGGCTATGTGGTTTACGCCAGTTTTCTGAACTGGAACCCCAGCCAGAGGATCGGACAGGCCGAATTTGTAGGCTTGCGCAACTATATCAACCTATTTTCCGACGAAAGTTTCCGCGAAAGCTTTTTTGTCACGATCCGGTTTTCCGTAATCGTCGTGACGCTGGAAATGTTCATTGGCGTTGGCCTTGCCTTTTTGCTGGATCGCAATATTCGCGGCATGTCCGCCCTGCGCACACTTTTTATCCTGCCGATGATGATTTCACCAATCGTGGTTGGCCTGATGTGGCGCTATATGTATCACCCGACCGTCGGGGTATTTAACCGCACGCTAAAGGGATTGGGACTCGAGCCGATGCCATGGTTGCTGAACGGCGATTGGGCATTTGCCTCGATCATCATCGCCGATGTTTGGCAATGGGTGCCGTTTATTTTCATTCTGTCGCTCGCCGCGCTGCAAACACTTCCGCAATCGGTGATGGAGGCCGCGCGAATTGACGGGGCAAACGGGTGGCAAAGCATCCTCTATATCAAACTACCGCTAATGATGCCTGTATTGATCATCACTTTCCTTTTGCGCCTGATAGATTCGTTCAAGGTTCTGGAAGTGATCCTTGTACTGACCAACGGCGGCCCTGGATTATCAACCGAGGTTCTGGCCCTGCGCATTTCACGCACCGCCACGGAATTCCGCGAATTGGGAGTGGCAGCGGCCATGTCAAATATCCTGTTGCTAATGCTGTTGCTTCTAACGCTGGCCATGTTCTTTTATAACAAGGTGACAGAAATGCGCGCCGCACGACTGAAAAATGTAGCGGCGGAGGAAGCATAATGTCCAAAAAATCCTACGACAAACAGAACCCCGCCTTTTATGCCCTGCTTGTGGCTTTGGTCCTAATGGCTGTTGGTCCAATCATTGTGATGCTGTCCACCTCAATGAAGCTGACCGTCGATATTATGTCGGACACCTCCAGCCTGTTTTTCCTGCCGACAATTCACAACTATGAAACCGTGCTGTGTAATACGCTTTGGTATGAGCCCGAAGGTCTGGATTATTGCGATCCCACCTTTGGTCGGGCACTGGGGAATTCACTGGTCATTGCCATCACCTCGACAATTCTGACCCTGATCATCGGTTGTATGGCCGCCTATGCATTGGTGCGGTTCCGCTTTATGGGACGCGATACCGTTTCGCTGGTCACGCTGATGACCCGCATGGTTCCGCCCGCCGTGCTGCTGGTTCCCATTTTCGGCATCTGGACATTCCAGTTCCAGATTGACGGTACACGCATGGGGATTATCCTGATCTATGTTGCCATGAACCTGCCCTTCGTCATCTGGATACTTCAAAGCTTTATCGTGCAGGTGCCGATCCAGCTGGAGGAAAGCGCGCGCATTGACGGGGCCGGCCCTTTGCAGGTTTTCTTTCTAATCGTGTTGCCAATTATCAAACCCGGACTGGCCGCGGCGTCGATCTTTACCTTCCGTATCGCTTGGAACGAATTCTTATTGGCCAATGCGCTGTCGAACCGAAACACGCGCACGGTTCCGGTTACGATTGTGAATTCTCTGACCGAATATAATCTGGACTGGGGGGTGATCATGGCCACCGGCATGTTGCTGGCGGTGCCGCCGATCATCTTTACTTTTGTCGCCTCGCGCCAGATCATCACCGGCATGACCGCAGGTGCGGTTAAAGGATAACCCGATGAAATGCGAAGTGTTGTTACTGGCCACGGTCGAAACCAAGCAGGAAGAGATCGACTATCTGGCCGAGGCCCTAAGCCAGCTAGGTGTTGCCGCGCGCGTCATTGATATTTCGCTGGGATCCGGCGGCGCCGTCTGGAGCCCGCGTAAAAAGATTGCCGCAATGGATCATGTGGTCGAACGCACCATTCCGCAACTGCAACAGGCCACCGCCAAACGCAATGCCGTTGTTGTCGGGCTGGGTGGCGGAACCGGCGGCGATATTATCATGCGGGTGATGCACCATTTGCCAATGACCAGCCCCAAGATGCTGATTACCCCGATGCCGTTTGATCCGCGGGCCGAGGTGGCGGACAGTTCGATCATACTGCTTCCCACGCTGGTCGATATTTGCGGGCTAAACACCATATTGCGGCAGGTACTGGACAATGCCGCCGCAATGATTACAGGCCTGTGCAATACCGAACAGCGGGTGGAGGCACGGACACCCTCGATTGCGATCACCGCCCTTAGCACGTTGTCAGGCGCCACCCAATCCATCGCTTGTGGACTGCGTTCGTTGGGCCATGAAACCACCGTGTTTCATGCCAACGGATTTGGCGGTGCGGCTTACGCCCGATGCATGGCAGATGGTGGCTTTAAGGCTGTTGTGGATGTAACCACTCACGAACTGACCCGCATGCTGTTTATCGGCAGTCACACGGCCATGCCCACCAGATTTACCGCCGCCAGCGATATGGGCTTGCCGCAGGTCGTCCTGCCCGGCGGAGTAAATTTTCTGGGGTTTGAACGGCTAGAATCTGTGCCGCCGCAATATCTGGAACGCCCGCATTACCAACACTCGCCGCTGTTCACCCATGTCAAGCTGACGGCCGATGAAATGGCCCATCTGGCTGTGGTTTTGGCAACCGATCTGAACCATGCCACCGGCAACATCGAACTGATCGTGCCGATGGGCGGGTTTTCCAGCGAAGATGCCCCCGGCGGCGCAATCGAAGACCCCGCATTGCGGCAAATATTCTGGCAAAAGGTTTCCGAAACCCTGAAGCCCCACGTCCGCCTGACACAGCTGGACAGCCATATTTCCGACCCTGAAACCGCGCAGGTGGCGATTGACGCCCTGTGTGACATGCTCTGACGAAGGACAAATGATGAAACCCGATGTAAACGATATCGAATGCAAAAAAGACGCCCTGATCGCCACTGCCCGCCGCTGTTTTGATGTGGGCATCCAGACCAACGCGGGGGGCAACCTGTCGGTGCGCCTGTCCTCGGCCGATGCGATTATCATCAAACCGTCCGGCGTGGGTTTTGCCGAATGCACCCGCGACAATCTGCAACTGGTACATTTGGACGGCACGGTCGAACCATCGGCGTTCAAACCTTCAAAGGATCTGGAGTTTCATCTGGACCTTTACCGCATCCGTCCCGACATCAACGCCATCGTGCATTGCCACAGCCCCTGGGCCACCGGATACGCCAGCGCCGGTCTGGAAATCCCGTGCCTGACCGTGCAGACGATGGAGAAAATCGGCCGCCTGCCGCTGATCCCTTTATCATCGAACGGGGGTCCACAAACCGCCGCCGACATCAGCCCGTTTTTCAAAGACCCGACCGTGCGCGCTGCCATTCTGGCCAATCACGGCACCATCGGCGTTGGCCCCACCTTGACGGCTGCGCAGTATCTGGCCGAGATCATCGAGGAAACCGCCCATGTCGCCTATGTCCGCGACAC
>CAZIDQ010000189.1:0-5189 GCA_964538015.1 uncultured Marinosulfonomonas sp. | reverse complement strand
CGGCGGTATTCGAATTTATCCACCGCCTTCATCAGGCCGATGTTGCCTTCCTGAATAAGATCAAGGAATTGCAACCCGCGGTTGGTGTATTTCTTGGCAATCGAGATCACCAGACGCAGGTTGGCCTCGACCATTTCCTTTTTCGCTTGCCGTGCTTCTTTTTCACCCTTTTGAACCTGCTGCACGATGCGGCGGAATTCGGGAATATCCAGCCCGACATACTGCCCCACCTGCGCCATCTCGGCGCGCAGTTCTTCGATTTTCGGGGTCGAGCGTTCCAGCAGCGCCTGCCAGCCACGGCCGGATTTTTCGCCCATCTGCTCCAGCCACATCGGGTCCAGCTCGTGATCGCGGTAGGCCTCGATGAATTCGCGCCGGTTGATGCGGGCCTGATCGGCCAGTTTCACCATGTTGCCATCAATCGACATGATCTTGCGATTGACGCCATACAGCTGGTCAATCAGCGCTTCGATCCGGTTGTTGTGCAGGTGCAATTCGTTCACCAGCGTCACGATTTCGGAACGCAGCTTTTGATAGGTTGTTTCGGCCTTCTTCGAGAAACTCTCGTCTTCGTTCAAGGTGGCCGAAATCCGCGTGTCCTGCATATCCGACAGCTTGGCATAATCGCGCGCAATCAGGTCCAGCGTTTCCAGAACCCGCGGTTTTAGCGCGGCTTCCATCGCGGCCAGCGACATGTTGGCCTGTTCGTCCTCGTCGTCATCATCGTCGTCATCCGTGGCGATTGGGTTGCCATCGGCATCCAATTCCGGTGTCGCCTCTTTCTTATCGGCAGGTGTGGCACCGGCAACGGGGGCAACGACAGGTTCTTCTTCCTCTTCCTCGCCCATATGGTTGCCAAAGGTGGTTTCCAGATCGATCACATCGCGCAGCAGAATTTCCTCGGCCAGCAATTCGTCGCGCCAGATGGTGATCGCGTTAAAGGTCAGCGGGCTTTCGCATAGCCCCAAAATCATCGTGTTGCGGCCGGCCTCGATCCGCTTGGCAATCGCGATTTCGCCCTCGCGACTTAGCAATTCAACGCTGCCCATTTCGCGCAGATACATGCGCACGGGGTCATCGGTGCGGTCCAGCTTCTCGCCGCCAGTCACCGTCAGGGCGATATCTTTGGTCCCCGAAGTCGTCGTCACCTCGGTCGAGCCCTTGTCCTCTTCTTCGTCGTCCTCGATGATGTTGATGCCCATTTCCGACAGCATCGACATCACATCCTCGATTTGCTCGCTCGATACCTGTTCGGGCGGCATAACCTTGTTCAACTGATCATAAGTAACGTAACCCCGCTCGCGCCCGTCGGCGATCATCTTTTTGACGGCGGCCATGCCGGTATCGGCAATCTCGTCGTTGTCCTGATCGTTGGCTTTACGGGCTGTTGCTTCTTTCGCGGCCATCTACAAGGTCCTTTCAGGGACAAGGTGATTCGGTTTTTCAATGTTGAAACGAATCAACACGCCGAATCACTGATTCGCAACACGTTTACCTCGTTTTCTTTACCTGTTCCTTAGTAAAGCGTTCACTTTTTGGCTTTTGCACCACTGTTTTGTTCGATTTCCCCCAGAAGACGGGCAAAGGCGTCGCGTTCATCGCGGTCCATCTGGGCTCCGCTGGGGGCAGTATCGAACATCGCCTTGTCCTCGTTTTCGCTGCGCACCGCTTTGTCTCGCGCCTCGGCAGCCTGTTTCAAGCGCCACGTCAGGCCTTCGTCCGCCAGCCCGCCGATGTCTTCCACCGCCTCTTCAATCTCGCGCAGCGCTCCGCGTTTGGCGGCCAGTTTGGCCAGTTCTTCAGCCACGCACAGCGCCGCGACTTCGGGATCACCGGACTGGCGCACCGCCGGTGAAATCTGCACATGACGCGGGGCCAGAACCGATGCCAGAGCGGCCCCTGCCTCGGACTCGATCCGTTCGCGCAAATCCTCGCCCGCGCCAAATCGCAACAGGCAGTCACGCAAATGGCGATGTTCGGGCGATGTGAAATCCAGCCGCTCCAACTCGCCCTCGAAGTCCGGTAAAACCTCGGGGTTCAGCACCAGCGTGGCCAGTATCACCGCCTCGCGCAAATGTTCCTCGGCCCCCTGCCCCGCACTGACCAAAAGCGACGATTTTGTGCTGGGCTGCACCGGTGCAGGCTTGCCCTTCCACGGTCCCTTTTTGTCGTTGCGTTTTGGCGCAAACAGCTCCCAACGCATCTGTTTGATCGCTTCGCCGTAATGGCCGCGAATTGAAGAGTCCTTGATCTTGGAAATGGCTGCCCGCAGCTTCTTATCCAGCGCGGCCTTGCGCTCGGGGCTGTCAAACACGCCGCCTTCAACCTCGCGCCGCCACAGCAATTGCACCATCGGCAATGCGCCATCCAGCAGGCGCTGCATCGCGTTTTTTCCCTGCTGTTTCAGCACATCGTCGGGGTCCATCCCCTCGGGCATCAAGGCAAAGCGCAGCGACTGTCCCGCCTCCAGCAACGGCAGCGCCAGATCAATCAGCCGCAACGCCGCCTGCAAACCGGCGCGGTCCCCGTCCAGCGCAATCACCGGCTCGGGCGATACCCGCCACATCATTTGTAACTGGCTTTCGGTGATCGCGGTGCCCAGCGGCGCAACACAGGCAGCAAACCCCGCCTCGACCAACGCGATCACGTCCATATATCCCTCGGCCACAATCAGTGGCGCGCCCTTGCCCGCCGCTTCACGCGCGGGTCCAAGGTTATACAGGCTGCGGCCCTTGTCGAACAATTCGGTTTCCGGCGAGTTCAGATATTTTGCCCGCGCATTCGGGTCCATTGCCCGACCGCCCAGCGCAATCGCCCGTCCGCGTGCATCCCGAATTGGGAAAATAATCCGACCCCTGAACCGGTCATAAGGCGCGCGCCCGTCATCGGGCCGCGCCGCCAGTCCGGCATCAATCACCAGTTCCTCGGCCACGCTTTTGCCGGTCAGATGGGCAAACACCCCTTGGCGCGTATCGGGGGCGAAACCGATCTCCCAGCGGTCCTGCGCCGCCTCGCTCAGACCCCGCCCCGCCAGATAATCCCGCGCCGCACCCGCCGCTGCGGTCTTTAACTGAAGGCGGTAATATTGCACCCCTTGCTCCATCACCTCGGCCAGTTGGGTGCGTTTGTCCGCCTTGGCCTGCGCCGCCGGATCACGTTTTGGCACCGGCATTCCGGCCTCGCGGGCGATAATCTCGACCGCCTCCATAAAGCCGACATTCTCGGTTTCCCGCACAAAGGAAATCGCATCCCCCTTGGCATGGCAGCCAAAGCAGTAATAAAACCCCTTGCGGTCATCCACATGAAAACTGGCGGTTTTTTCCTGATGGAAGGGGCAAGGCGCCCACATGTCGCCCTTGGCCTGATTGGATTTGCGGCTGTCCCACATCACCTTGCGCCCGACAACATCAGACAGGCTGATGCGGGTGCGCAATTCATCAAGGAAACCGGGTGGCAGACTCATAGGCGTATTTACCCATTAACCGCGCCCCGCCGCAAGGCGCTTGGCCTGTCTCATCTTTGTTCTATAAATATCCTCGCCGCAGGCAAGAATCTCTTATCGTGCCGCCACCAACCGCATTGCACTTTGCAATTCATCAACCAGCGTTTTCGCCATCGAGCGCATCACCATGATCTGGAACACCTCGCCCCCGACCCGCGTGATCGACACCTGCAGATGCTGCAACTGCGTGCGCACCGTCTGCCCGCGTTTGAAATGGTTCACTCGCATATCCACCGGCACCAGCCGCGCCAGCACATCTTCGGTCGATGCCCCCTGCAATCGCAACACCGCCCAGCCGTCCGACTGCTCCACCACGGCGGCAAATTCCGACAGTCGCGCATCCGGCGCAGGGCCGATCAGCATCGCCTGATCCAGCCCGAACCAGACAAGCCGCGCCCCCTCTTTGCCCGTGGCCCGCCCTGCCGCCGGAAACACCATCCCGTGCGCAGATTTCATCGCCGCCGACAAGGGTTTTTCCTGCCCCTTATAGGGCGATATCAGATGCATCATTTCGGGTGGTGCGGCAATAATCCGGCATTCCCCCACTTTGATCGGCAACAGCCCTTCAAATGCGGATTTTTCCAACAGTTCAACCACGGCACCGCCCCCCGTCAGGATCATAAAACACCGGATCACAAACCACGCAGGCCATGCGCACCCCGCGTAAATGATCAACCAGATCAATCACTTCTCCATGCCGCGCGCGCCCGTTCTGCAACATCGCCAGCGCAATCGTGTGGCCCAGCGTGGGCGAATAACAGGGGCTGGTGACGAACCCCTGATCATTGTCCGAAACCGCCTTAGCCCCCTGCATAAACAGATGCGCCCCCGCCGTAATCTGCTTGGCCGCGCCCGCTGGTTTCAACCCGACCAATTGTTCGCGCAAAGGCCCCTTCAGACCGGGCCGGTCCGCCATCACCTTGCCGATACAATCCTTGGCGGGTGTGATCATCCGCTCCATCCCCAGATCAAACGCCGTGGCCCGCCCGTGGATTTCCGCATGGGTCAAAAACCCCTTCTCAACCCGCAGCACATTCAGCGCCTCAAGCCCGTAGGCCCCGCCGCCCAGCGCCTGCGCCCGTTCCAGCAGCAGATCAAACAGCGCCGCGCCAAACCGCGCAGGCACCGCGACTTCATAGGCATGTTCGCCGGAATAGGAGATCCGGAACAGGCGCGCAGAAACGCCTTTGATCCGCACATCCCCGCAAGCCATAAAGGGGAAGCTGTCGTTATCAATCGGCGTCTCAAGCAGCCCGTTCAGCAGGTCGCGCGATTTCGGCCCCGCCACCGCGAATTGCGCCCATTGCTCGGTGGTCGAGGTAATTCGCACATCCCAATCCGGTCGCAATCCCTGCAGCACGAATTCCATATGCCGCATCACCTGACCGGCCGCCACCGTGGTGGTTGTCACCACGAAATGTTTGCCCTCCAGCCGCGCACAGGTGCCGTCGTCCATCACCATCCCGTCCTCGCGCAGCATCAGGCCATAGCGCACGCGCCCGACCTTTAGCGATGACATCCGGTTGGTGTAAACGAAATCCAGAAATGCCGCTGCATCCGGCCCCTGCACGTCGATCTTGCCAAGGGTGGACACATCACACACGCCCACGGCGTTACGCACCATCGCCACCTCGCGATCACAGGCCTGTCGCCATGTGCTTTCCCCTTTGCGCGGGAAATAGGACGG